>DALYGI010000324.1:0-5134 GCA_031971595.1 Prochlorotrichaceae cyanobacterium CTOTU29312 | reverse complement strand
AATGGCTCAGTCCCTTGCCTAGACTCACTTTGACGACTTTTCTGCACCACTAAGCTTCAGAAGTTTGATTTTGAGTCTTTGTTTATTGAGGAACTGGGCTGGGATCAGGCCGATCGGGTCCAGTTACCTTTTGAGGTTGAGGGTGAGTCTTTTGAGGTGGTTTCTATTGCCCAAAAGCGGGGCTTTATTGTCTACCAGTGCATCACTCCAGAGATTCCAGCGCGGCCAATTCGGATCAAGCTCGATCGGCAACTCACGAACTATAGCAAGTCCCATTTGTTGATTTTTGGGGATGAGGGAAAAACGCAGCAGATCTGGATGTGGGTGCGACAGGAACCGGGAAAACCGTTGGCTCCCCGATTTGAGCAGTATCAGGTGGGTCAGTCTGCCGAGCGGTTGTTGCAGAAATTGGAGGCATTAGCGATCGCCTTTGCAGAAGAAGAGAAGCTAACATTAGTGGAAGTGACACAACGGGTCAAAAAAGCCTTTGATGTTGAAAAAGTTACTAAAAAGTTTTTCAAGCGTTTTGAACAGGAACATCAGCAATTTCTTAAGTTTATTGACGGCATTCATTCAGAATTTGATCGCACTTGGTATGCATCGCTGATGCTAAATCGTTTAATGTTTATCTATTTTATTCAGAAAAAAAGCTTTTTAGATGGTGATATTAATTATTTGAGAAATCGGCTCAAATGTTGCCAAGCTAACTGGGGTATAGACACCTTTTACTCATTTTATCGACGATTTTTATTGAAGCTGTTCCATGAGGGTTTGGGCAAGCCCGATCGCACTCCTGAGTTAGATCAGTTGCTCGGTAAAGTCCCCTATCTGAATGGTGGTTTGTTTGAAGTCCACTCCTTAGAAGAGAAGTACGAGGAGACGATTCAAATTTCCGATGCGGCGTTTGAGCAAGTGTTTAATTTTTTTGATGAATACGACTGGCATTTAGACGATCGCCCCCTCCGCAACCAAAACGAAATTAACCCGGATGTGCTGGGCTATATCTTTGAGAAGTACATCAACCAAAAGCAAATGGGGGCGTACTACACCAAAGAAGATATCACGGAGTACATCAGCAAGAATACAATTCTTCCGTTTTTGTTTGATCGGGCGGAGAAGGGTTGTCAGGTAGCATTTAAGACGGAGGGGGCGGTATGGGCGCTGCTGCGGGAAGATCCTGACCGTTATATTTACCCTGCTATTCGTCATGGGGTAGATCTGGAACTCCCGGCTGAAATTGCGGCGGGTCTTGAGAATGTGTCGCAACGGGGCGGATGGAATAAGCCTGCGGCGGATGGGTTTGCTTTGCCAACGGAAACTTGGCGGGAATACGTGGCACGGCGCAAGCGTTGTTTAGAGTTGCGGCAAAAGTTAGCGGCGGGGGAAGTCGTGCAGATCAATGATCTGATTACTTACAATTTGGATATTCGCCAGTTTGCCCAGGATGTGATTACCAGTTGCGAAAGTTCGGATTTATTGAAGGCATTTTATCAAGCGATCGAGCAGGTTTCGGTGCTTGATCCGACTTGTGGATCGGGGGCGTTTTTGTTCGCAGCCTTGAATATTCTAGAACCGCTATATACAGCTTGTTTGGAGCGAATGCAGGGGTTTGTGGATGAGGATGATTTGAGGTTGTCGCGGGAACCGGAGGCAAAGCCGCGTTATGAATACTTCCGCACGGTGTTGGCGGAGATGGCGAAGCACCCTAATCTACGCTATTTTGTGCTGAAGTCGATCATGCTCAACAACCTCTATGGGGTGGACATCATGGAGGAAGCGACGGAAATTTGTAAATTGCGGTTATTCCTGAAGCTGGTGGCGCAGATGGAGCCGCAACCGAAGAAGAAAAATTTTGGGCTGGAACCGTTGCCGGATATTGATTTTAATATTCGATCGGGTAATACGTTGGTAGGGTTTGCGTCGTTGAATGAAGTTTGCGAGGCGATGGCAAAAGATACCCAAACTGGGCAGGGTCGTTTGATTTTTGATGATGGGGTGTTGAATCGGATTGTGCGGGGTGCAGTGGCGGCGGATATGGAGTTTAAGCGCTTTAAGTCGCTGCAAGTTCAAGATTCTATCACGGGTGCGGATGTTGCAGAATCCAAGCGATTATTAAAGGCAGCTTTGGCAAAGTTGCGGGAGGAGTTGGATCGCTATTTAGCGGAAGAATATGAAGTGGGTTTATCTAAGAAGGAGAAGCAGTTTCAGAAGTGGCTCGCAAGTCATCAACCGTTTCATTGGTTTGTGGAGTTTTATAGCATTATCGATCGCGGTGGGTTTGATGTGATTATTGGTAATCCGCCCTGGAAAGAATATGCCGCAGTCAAGAAATCTCAATACACCCTGTTGAATTTCCGTTCAGAGAAGTGTGGAAATCTATATGCGTTGTGTACTGAGAGGGTCTTACAACTCTCTACTCAATCAGGCTGGGCTAGTTTTATTGTTCAGTTGCCTTTAGTGAGTTCATCTCGAATGGTGATATTGAGAGAGATACTTTGTCAACACTCCCAATATTTTCTTACGATTCCTTTTGATGATCGACCAGGCAAGTTATTTAAGGATTTAGAACATTGTCGAAGTACTATTTTCATTGCTGAGTCTGGAAAACCTTCTAGCAATAAAAGACTAATAACTAGTCGTTATCAAAGATGGGCATCACAAGTTAGAGACTACCTTTTTTTTCAAATAGAATTTGCAGAAATTATAGGGAAGCTAATTTATGTTGATCAGTTTCCGAAGTATGCTAATCGTATTCAGGAAACTCTCTTTAGTAAAATCACAGCTAATAGTAACCAGACAATCAGATGTTTAACATCTCAACGAGACTCGGAAGATTTTATTTTCTATCAAGAAGCAACACAATATTGGACTAAAGCCACTACCCGACTTCCGCATTATGCAAAAAATGGTGTGATTAATGCTCCTGCTCATGGGCGTTACTTATATTTTGAATCCGAAGTAGTTGCAAATATCGCTTGTGCGTTACTGAATAGTAGTCTTTTCTATACTTACTTCATTGCTTATTGAGATTGTTTCCATTTAAGTGATAAATTAGCTACAGGATTTCCAATTACAGATAATCTTATTCATGATCAGAAATTGGTTAAACTAAACCAGAAACTAATGGAAGATTTAAAAGCAAATGCTGAGAATAAGACTATCAAAACGAAAGATGGTGACTTAATTGAGTATGAGGAATTTTCTGCATCTCAATCAAAACCCATCATTGACGAAATCGATCGCGTTTTAGCAAAACACTACGGCTTCACCGACGAAGAACTCGACTTCATCATCAACTACGATATTAAATACCGCATGGGGCGCGATTCAGGAGGTGATGACTGATGGCAAAAGATCTGTTCCATGATGTGGTTAAAACCGCCCTAATCAAAGACGGCTGGCAAATTACCGACGATCCGCTTTTTCTAAAAGTAGGTGGAGTAGACTTCTTCATTGACCTCGGTGCAGAAAAACTACTCGCCGCCGAACGCGATGGCAAAAAGATCGCCGTCGAAATTAAAAGCTTTATCAACACCTCCAGCGTGGCTGATTTCCATCTAGCGATCGGACAATTTATCAATTATCGTGTTGCATTAAAATTAAAATTCCCTGATCGAAAACTGTTCCTTGCGATCCCAGGCAACACCTATGATAGTTTCTTTCAAAAAGAATTTCCCCAACTGATTATTCAAGAATATAAACTTGAACTATTGATTTATGACATTAAAAACGAGGTGATTCTACAATGGCTACCCTAACTTCCAAATCCGAAACTTACCGCACTCTCATCAAACAACTCCTGACCCAATACGCCACCTACAAACCTGCCCACGGAGACATCGAAACCCAAACCATCTTTGACACCGAAAATGACCATTATCAAATTGTATCAGTCGGTTGGGATAATGAACATCGCGTATATGGTTGCTCTATTCATCTAGACATTAAAAACGAGAAAATTTGGATTCAGATTAACAACACTGAATTAGATATTGGTCAAGACCTAGTTGAGAAAGGTATACCCAAAGACGATATTGTTATTGGATTTCAACCTCCTTATTTGCGTCAATACTCAGGCTATGCAGCAATTTGACCCCATCATTGAAGAATTGGAGGAACCCATGAAAATCAAATATGACCCTGAGGTCGATGTGATTCGGATTACCCTCAAGGATGTAGAAATTGAGGAAAGTGATGAAGAAACCCCTGGCATCATCCTAGACTTTGACTCTAGTGGCTATGTTGTTGGCATCGAGATTCTTCAGGCTTCTAAAAGGATTGATAATCCACAAGCGATCGAGTACATAGTTGCTCAGTCGGCGATCGCGTCCTAACCCAAGAGTACGGCAGATCTTTGGAATGCAGAAAAAATTGTGCAAAAAATGCCAGATCTAAGGAGAACCCATATTTACCCGCCCTGCTCACCAAAAACATCTCAAAACTTGGGCTGAACAATTTACCCCTGGCAACCTCTACACCATGGGACAATTAAGTCAGGAGAAATAACCTTGAAAATAGGCATGATTTTTGAATGTGGCCCCGCTGGAGCAGATAAAAAAGTCTGCGAGTATCTTGCCCGCCAACTTCAGCCCCAGCTTGAGATCATAAGCGTTACCCTGGACAACAAACCTAAATTAATTCATAATTGTGGTAGATCCGCTGCACAGTTGCTTGAGGCGGGCTGCGATCGGGTTTTAATTATTTGGGATCTTTACCCTGCATGGTGATAACTGATGGCTACACTGCAAATTAACTCTAGACTGCAATCCAGATTAGGAATTACCCCAGAACAGCTTGCTGAATTTTGCCAACGATGGAAAGTCACAGAACTCGCCCTCTTTGGATCAGTTCTGCGCGATGACTTTTCTGCCAATAGTGATATTGATATTCTAGTCAGCTTTGTTCCCAATCACTCCTGGGGTTTAGAGTTTATCCAAATGCGAGAAGAACTAGCTTCACTTTTGAAGCGATCGGTCGATTTATTAACCTATCTGAGCATTATCGATAGTCATAATCTCCTCCGCCGCAAAGCAATTTTAGATTCAGCGGAGGTCATTTATGCTGCGAGATAAACAAACATTAGTTGATATCTTAACCGCGATTCAGCAAATTTTGAAGTATGTTCAAGACATCA
>DALYGI010000323.1:240-5152 GCA_031971595.1 Prochlorotrichaceae cyanobacterium CTOTU29312 | reverse complement strand
CCTTAGGAGTATCGTTATGACCGCTGGACACATTCTACTCGTGGACGATGAACCGGGTCTCCGGGAGGCTGTGCAGGCCTATCTGGAGGATCATGAGTTTAGTGTGGAGGTGGCCAGTGATGCGGCGGAGGGATGGGCTAAGTTGCAGCAGTTTCGCCCGGATCTGGTGATTACGGATATTATGATGCCCCGTGTGGATGGCTATGCTTTTCTTAAACAATTGCGGGAGGACGATCGTTTTAAGGGGTTACCTGTAGTGTTTCTGACGGCACGGGGAATGACCCGCGATCGAATCCAGGGCTACAATGCGGGCTGTGATGCCTATTTGTCTAAGCCGTTTGATCCCGATGAGTTGGTATCCATTGTCTCTAATTTGCTCAAGCGTCGGGAAGATGTGTTGCAGGATGGATCTGGGGGATCGGCTAATTTGGCGGATATGGCTCGTCAGGTGGCAGAAATCCGAGAATTATTATTGAATCGCAGCCCCATGATGATCACTGGGGAAAGTTTAAACTTGGATTTGACCCCACGGGAGCAAAGTGTGTTGAATCTGGTGGCTAAGGGGTTAATGAATAAGGAAATTGCGCGGGAGTTGGAAACCAGTGTCCGCAATGTGGAAAAGTACGTGAGCCGTTTGTTTAGCAAAACCACCACGAACAGCCGCACGGAGTTGGTGCGCTTTGCCCTAGAACACGGTTTGGTAACGGACTAGATAGCGAGGATCGACAACGTGAACCCCTAGGTGAGAATCAGGATCAGGATCCAGTGAATGATCGACATCGTGCTTAATCTAAGCCACAGGATCAAATCCTTTTGCTTTTGATTAGGCTTACAAGGCGATCGGTTTGGTCTATGCCGATCGCTTTTTCTGGTTTAGCCTAATCTTGCACTGGCGCTCTAAAATCCCCCTAACCTTGCAACTAAATCTTGCAACTAAAATCCCATTTGTTTGGCTAGGGCTTCCACTTCCGGCGCAATACCGCTGTGGACTTCGTTCTGGCTATGCTCGATCGCGGTTCCCGGATCCTTTAAGCCGTTCCCCGTCAGCACACAAACGATCGTTGCACCGGCAGGCACTTGGTCCTTACATTTCAGCAAACCCGCTACAGAAGCGGCACTGGCCGGTTCACAGAAAATCCCTTCCTGACCCGCTAGGAGACGATAAGCGGCGAGAATTTCCTGATCGGTGACGGCGTTAAATTGACCTTGGCTGGCATCCCGCGCAGCGATCGCCTGTTTGGCACTGGCCGGATTGCCGATGCGGATTGCAGTGGCCAGGGTTTCGGGATGTTTCACCGGAGAACCATAGACCAAGGGGGCCGCTCCGTCCGCCTGGAAGCCCATCAACCGGGGGAGTTTCTGGCACCGACCCACTTGGTGATACTGACAAAAGCCCATCCAATAGGCCGTAATATTCCCCGCATTACCCACGGGAATACACAACCAGTCCGGCGCATCCCCTAGGGTATCTACCACTTCAAAGGCTCCGGTTTTCTGTCCCTCTAAACGATAGGGATTCACGGAATTAACCAGGGTCACGGGGTACTGTTCGGAAATCGCCTTCACCATTTCCAACGCCTGATCAAAGTTTCCCTCAATGGCAAAGACCTCTGCCCCATAGAGCAAGGCCTGGGCCAGTTTACCCATGGCCACATAGCCATCGGGAATGACCACAAAAGCCCGTAACCCACCCCGACGGGCATAGGCCGCCGCTGCCGCCGATGTGTTGCCCGTACTGGCACAGATCACCGCCGCTGCCCCCGCTTCCTTGGCCTTAGACACCGCCACCGTCATGCCCCGGTCTTTGAAACTGCCCGTGGGATTTAAGCCATCAAATTTGACATAAACCTGCACATCTTGACCCACTAAGGAGGCAATGTGGGGGACAGGAATGAGGGGGGTGTTGCCCTCCTTGAGGGTGATCACCGGGGTTTGCTCCGTCACGGGCAAAAAATCCCAGTAATTGCGAATTAAGCCTTCCCAGGCGGACGATCGAAGGGTGGTGGAATGATGAGGAAGCGTAGCAGTCACAAAGGCTCAGCAGAATATAGGATAGTCTCCAAAAATATAACGGTTTTCCGCTCAATCTGAAACTCCACCGGCAACAATCTTGCTCCTAAAATCCCGTGCTTCTAGCCCGGCTTTGCGCTAAAGTGTAGGCGGTCACTGGCCACACGCGGCCTTGATCCGTCCTCAAAGGGCGGGGTTTTTACCCATTCTACCCATTCGTTTGTCGTAAGCCATGAATAATTTAACGGATTTACCTCAACTCTTCGAGAACGGACTGCGCTTTACCCTAGGGGCCAGCACTGCCCTGGTGGATAGTCTTCAGGATACGGAAAAGCGGGAGACCACCCTCAAGCGTTTGCAAACGGATTTTACGGGGTTGTCTCAGGAATGGGTCGATCGGGGGACTCAAACGGAGCAGGAAGCCCGGCAGTTTGTGGAAAGTCTCTTGGCTAATTCCGGGATGCCTAATTTTAATGCCCCGGCCAGTACGGCTACGGTCACCACTACGGCTACTCCCGTTCCCCACAGTCTCCAGGATGATCTCAAAGAGTTGACCGCTCAGGTGATTGCCCTGCGTCAAGCTCTGGAGCAAAGCCTACCCCCTAGCTAGCTGGCTCACCCCTAGCGCCCATGAGCGCCAATTTCCTACCTACCTGCCTACCTCCCTTGCCCTGACTAAAGGGGGGTAAATTTTTGTTTTGCAATTTTTTTGCCCTGCCCCTGACCTATGGACTCCCCTGATCACGATCGTTCCTTGTCTCCAGATTCGTCTCCAGACTCTCCTGAACCTCAGGGGGAGCAATCTTTAGAGGCTTCTTTGGAACCGGAGGGGACTGCTGAAAATTTGCCCCCTGTGCCCCTCAATCGCCAGGTTCACCTTCAACCCTTGCCCCAAACCCCTCCCCCCCAACGGCTGCAAATTATTTTGCCTGCGGAAGAGTCGCCCCGCCCTAGTTTAATGGAGGCCCTTCCAGAGGAAGGGGAGTCTGAGGATCTGGAAATTTCCCCGGAGGTGTGGTGGGAAGAGATTTGGCAGCAATTGCAACAACGGCTGAGTGGGGCCGATCGGTTCTGGTCGGGGGGGCAGGAGGTGGATTTGGTGGCCCGCAATCGACTTTTGGATAGTCGGCAGTTACGGGAGTTTGCCAGTCGGCTAGAAACCTATGATCTCCATTTGAAGCGGGTGTATACCAATCGTCGTCAAACGGCGGTGGCAGCGGCTACGGCGGGCTATTCCGTAGAGCAACAGGATTTGCCGAAACTGTTTGCAGGGGAGACAGAAGATTCCCCGTCGAGCTTGGTGCTACCCCTCTATTTACAAACCACCCTGCGCTCTGGGGCGGAAATCCGTCATCCGGGCACGGTAATTTTAGTGGGGGATCTGAATCCCGGCAGTACGATCGTGGCGGGGGGAGATATTTTAATTTGGGGACGGTTGCGGGGGTTAGCCCATGCGGGGTCAGAAGGGAACGATCGCTGTTTAATTTTTGCCTTACAAATGGAGCCGACCCAATTGCGAATTGCGGAGGTGGTGGCCCGTCCCCCTGGCGCACCGCCCCAACCCTTTTACCCAGAAGTGGCCTATGTAACGCCCCAAGGGATTCGGATTACGGCGGCGAAGAATTTTACCCGATCGTAATGGGGATGGTCTGAGCCCTTTGGATGTCCTAGACCGGATCCCACTGGGCTCAAGACGGTAGAGGAATTTTGAAGGAGTCCTTAACTCGCAGAAATTTGATGAACCGCTAGGTGTTGGCTGGGTGCGGGATAGTTGGCCGCGCCAAAGGTCTCCCGAATCATGCGGTTGGTATCAAAATACACCTGCCAGTAGTGGTCATTATGGCAGTAGGGACGCACCGCTAACACTGGGCCAGCCAAATTAAACTCTAACAGTTCAATATCCGGGGCGGGGCTCGTCATCACATTGGCAATGGCATTCACACCAGCCCGCAACCGCTCGATCGCGTCACTGGGTTCAATGCTATGGTTCAACTGAGCCACCAGATCCACACGGCGGTAGGGATTGCTGGAAAAGTTTTGGATAGTATCGGAGAAAATCGTGTTATTAGCAATGATTGTTCTGACATTATCCAGCGTGTCGATCGTGGTGACAAAGAGCCCAATTTCGCGGATCGTGCCCGTAACGCCCCCCGCCGTTACAAAATCCCCCACACTGAAGGGGCGGAAAATGACCAGAAACACCCCAGCGGCAAAGTGGGCTAATAAACCGCTCCAGGCTGCACCGATGGCCACCCCAGCAGCGGCTAAGAGGGCTGCAAAGGAAGTGGTTTCAATGCCAAAGAAGCCTAAAACCGCAACAATTAGGACAATATTGAGTAGAACGCTAACGGTGGATTGAAGGTAGACCAACAGGGTCGGCTCGATCGTCGTGCGCTTGAGGCTACTGTTGAGTAATTTGAGGGCAAAGGCAATTAAGCGGGTGCCCACATACCACAAAATAAGAGCGCTGAGGACTTTGAGACCACCCCCAACGACAAGACTTCCAGCGTTTTCCAGAATCGTTTGCAATACTTCCATCTTAAAGTTCTCCGTTGAAACAGGCCTGGGGCCCGGAGTTACAAGGATAGGGTAAGGGATAGGTAAAGATTATTGCAAGCGATCCCTACGTGGTAAAAAAAACTACTTTGCAAGCCCAAGAGAGGGATCTCCTTCCGGTTCCCCTCCTCGGAGGGGTTAGGGGTGGGTTGGCTGTTGACTAGCTGTATCCAGTAAGGGGTTAGTGTGTCCTGGCAGGTTAGACCCACCCCCCAACCCCCTCCCAAGAGGGGGAGTTTGTTCTGGTTCCCCTCCTCGGAGGGTTAGGGGTGGGTTGGCTGTTGACTAGCCGTATCCAGTAAGGGGTTAGTGTGTCCTGGCAGGTTAGACCCACCCCCCAACCCCC
>DALYGI010000323.1:0-140 GCA_031971595.1 Prochlorotrichaceae cyanobacterium CTOTU29312 | reverse complement strand
TCCCAAGAGGGGGAGTTTGTTCTGGTTCCCCTCCTCGGAGGGGTTAGGGGTTGATCTTTTGATCTTTTTGGCAATGGGTTTTCGTTCTGAATTGTGTGTATAATGGGAAAGCTTGCTGGTGTAGCTCAGTTGGTAGAGCA
>DALYGI010000322.1:3572-5171 GCA_031971595.1 Prochlorotrichaceae cyanobacterium CTOTU29312 | reverse complement strand
TCCGCTTCCCTGCTGTGAGCAGTGCCATGGCCGTTGGTGTGTCCATTCCCCGTGCGGGGCTGAATGATACCGTAACCGCCATGATTCCGTTCATAGGCCACGTTGATTTCTCCGGTTTCGGCATTGCGGAACACATAGAAATCATGATCAACTAATTCCAGTTGCTCGATCGCTTCTTCGGCGGTCATGGGGGGCATGGCGAAGTATTTAGTCCGCACAACGTGGGGAGGCAGTTCGGGCTGACGATCGCCAATGAGATCTTCCACCAGTTGGGTTTCTGCCTGACCATTGACCAGGGCTTCTTTTGTAGATTTTGCCCCTTTCTTATCAAAACGGCGTTCTTTATACTTGCGAAGCTGCCGACTGATTTTGTTTGCAACTAGATCAATGCTGGCATACATATTTTCGCTACTTTCTTCCGCCCGAATCACGGCACCGTTAGCATAAATCGTCACTTCTGCCGTTTGCTTAGGGTTTATCCGGGGATTTTTGGCAACCGAAAGGTGAATATCGACTTCTGAAGTAATAGATTGAAAATGACTGACGGCCTTCTCGATTTTCTCATTGACATAGTTGCGAATCGAATCGGTAATATCAATGTTTTTCCCCTGGATAACGAGTTTCATATACGGCCTCCCTCAATAAAATGAGATGAATTTAATGGAGATAAATCCAAATCCTATGACAGATTAGAGGTGTAGCAACGAGACGATCGTTGCCTCAAACTTCCTTTTCAGTAAACCTTAGTACGCCCTGAACCGAGATACTTCGTTGTAGACACTTAGCTCCGGCCCGGCACAGACTCAGTTTTACTGACATCAAGCCAACCTTTGAATTTATCCTGATTCCAACCTAGCACTTTGTATTACAGCAAACACAGTCATTTAGAATCCTTAGCATCCTGTTACATTTCTTCACGTCTTCATAAAAAGAATCTGTAATTTGAGTGATCTGTGAAGCCATCCTCAATCTTCCCTAACCCTCGCTAAATCCCGCATTAAGCTGCCTCAAGTTGCTGCCTCAAGTTGCCTCAAGCCGCCTACCGATCGTCCTCTGGGGGCAAAACTTCCACCTCCGGCGTAACCTCAATGGCTTGTACATCCACCGTACCGGGAGGCGCAACCCGATCGTATCCCTTACGGTTATTCATGACTAACTGCTCTCCACAACTGGGGCATTGGGTTTGGAGCCCCTGAACCCCCTGGATGGGGTAGTTACACACGGGACAATTGGCACTGGCCAGATTTCGCTGGAGCCACCACCGCAAACCAAACACCCCCAGGATGGGCAGCAAAATAGCCGCTAGGAACAGAATCAGCGCCCCATTGACCAACCAATCAGGAGCAATTGCCCCCAGGATCAGGAGAAATAGCAGTGTGGTCAGCCCAAAGCCAAACCCTTGGTTTTGCCAGCGATTAGGATTCATAGCAGCAGTTAGAAGTTAGATTAGAAGAAGGGTAAAAACCCATTTTAGGGGATGGACGGCGCTCTCCTGGTCTATCTTGTCCTTTTGCCCCTTGCCAGGGTACAGAAATTGCCCTATGTAGTTAATGTAGTGTAGTTAATGTGGTTATAGGAACCCTTACGACAGGAACACTA
>DALYGI010000322.1:0-3472 GCA_031971595.1 Prochlorotrichaceae cyanobacterium CTOTU29312 | reverse complement strand
CTTAAACAACACTCAGACACCAAGAGGCACTAGCATGGCACTGGATTACCCTGAAGATCTGCAATATTTTGATTCCCATGAGTATGCTCGCCTAGATGGAAATCAAGCCACGATCGGCATTACGGCCTACGCCATCGAGCAGTTAGGGGATGTGGTTTATCTAGAGCTACCAGAGGTGGGGGAAGAGGTGACCAAGGGCGATCGCTTAGGTAGCGTAGAATCCGTCAAGGCGGTGGAAGACATTTATGCTCCCCTCTCCGGTACAGTCATTGAGCGCAATGAGGCCCTGCTCGAAACCCCGGAATCCTTAGGGGACGATCCCTATGGGGATGGCTGGTTAATCAAAATTGAGATTCATGACGGGGAAGATCTAGATGAGGGGATGACAGCAGAAGATTATCAAGCTTTAGTAGAAGGCCAATAGCGATCGGTTTCCCTCATGGCTAGCATTGAACCCTTAATGAACCCCTACCTTTGGGCACTGGGGCCAGCGGCCCAGCAATTCTCCCCTGGCTCTACGGTGGGCAATGCTAGTGCAATGAATCGCTATCAAGTGATTGCCCCTCAGGTGTGGCTAGATACCCAACCGGGGGAACTGCCCTCGGAGGATTGTGAGTCGATCCACCCAGAGTTACTGCCCTATCAATACCTCTATCCCTTGCGCCTTCATCTGCCCATGATCTACGGCATTTGTGCCACGGCTCAGGGGCGGGTGGTCTTGTTGGAAAATGCTCCCCTGGAAGGCTCTGGGCGCTTACTGCCCCGCTTAGACCAAAGCCTAGCCCAAGCCACTCCCCTGCGGCAGTTAAACTGGCTCTGGCAAACCTGGGAACTATGGACAGCCCTCTCCTCTTGGGGGGTAGCAGCGAGTATTTTGGTGCCGGAGAATTTGCGGGTACAGGGCAGTATTCTGCGGCTGAGGGAACTCTATGGAGGCCTAGGGGAGGATCCCCCCCTGGGGACAGGGTTAGATTTGCCCCAAGTACGGTATGCAACAAACGCCACCCTACTGCCCAGTGTGAGGATGTTAGGGGAACGCTGGCAAGGTTGGATTCCGGCCTTTGCGGAGCATTTACGATCGCCCCTAATGGGGATTTGCCAGGAATTGCAACAGGGCACGCCCCCCACCAGTGAATCGGCCATTACTAAACTCAATCGTTTATTGTTGCGGGAAACAGCCCGATCGCCCGTGAAACTAGCGGTTATGGGGCAAACCCATCCCGGCCAAGCCCAGCCCCATCAAACCCAGTCCTATCAGACTCAGCCCTATCAAGCCCAGCCTCATAACGAGGATCGCTGTTTTCCCCTGCCCACTGATTTAGCTGAATCCGCTGTAACCTCTCATCAGGATTTAGTGCCCCATCTGGTTTTGATCTGCGATGGTACGGGGGGCCATGAGGGGGGGGAGGTGGCCAGCCAATTGGCCCTTCGATCGATGAAATTACAGGTGCAGGCCCTGTTCCAAGATTTGCAGCACCAAGGGGAGGGGGAGGTGTTGCCCCCCGCTGTGATTAGTGAGCAATTGGCGGCCAGTGTGCGGGTGGTGAATAACCTGATCACGGCTCAAAATGACCTACAGCACCGCAGCGATCGTCAACGGATGGCCACGACGTTGGTGATGGCGGTTCATGTGCAACAGAGCTTAAAGGGTCAGAATCAGCAAAAGATTTACAGCCACGAAATTTATGTGGTTCACCTAGGGGATAGCCGGGCCTATTGGATGACCCAAAACACCTGTCACCGGCTGACGGTGGATGACGATGTGGTTTCCCGTGAAGTCCGCATGGGGCGATCGTTATACCGCCTAGCCCTAGAGCGAGGGGATGCCCAGGCCCTAACCCAGGTCTTGGGAACCCGGACTGGGGATGCCCTCCATATCCATGTGCAGCGCTTCATTGTGGACGAGGATGGGGTGTTCTTTCTTTGCTCCGATGGGTTAAGCGATCGGGGATGGGTCGATCGGTACTGGAATGGTTCTATTGCTGCCCTGTTGAGTGAAATGCAGAGCCTAGGGGAAATTGCCCAGGAATGGATCGATTTAGGAAATCAGAAAAACGGTCAAGATAACATCTCCGTGGGGCTGCTCAAGTGCCGCATTTCTCCAGACTACGGGATTCTCCTGGATCCCTTCCCCGATGGTAAGGTTCGCATTCTCCAGGAAATGTTGACGGAGGTAGAGCGCTCCCCAGACCTAGAGGCCGAACTAGACCCAGCCCCCCAACTCGCCATTACACCGGAACCCCTAGATCCCCTCACCGCCTCTTCCGCAGCCCTGATGGAGGAAACCGCCGAGCTAGAGCCTCCCGTTATCCCTTCCCGGACTAAGTGGGTGGTTGTGGCGATCGGCTTGAGTAGTGTTCTGATTTTGAGCGTGATAGGAGCCATTTTCTTCCTGTTGCCCAACTCAGCCACCTTCCGGGAACTCCTACGGGATCGGATCTTCCCCCCTGAACCCACGGAGCAAAGCCCGCCCCCTCAAGATAACCAGTCAAGCCCTTAAGTCCGCTGCTTGACCTCTTCTACCGAAAACCCTAGGGATGCGGCCACCTGCTCTACACTCAGTCCTAGGGCAAGAAGTTGGGAAATGGCATTGTACCGGGCTTGGCTTTCCCGGTCGGCCCGCTGGGCTTCCTGCTCGGCTCGTTGAGCTTCCTGCTCGGCCCGTTGAGCTTCCTGCTCGGCCCGTTGAGCTTCCTGCTCGGCCCGTTGAGCTTCCTGTTTCGCCAACTCTTGTGGGGTGGGGATCCAGCGATCGTTGCGATCGTACCAGCGTAACCACCGGCCTGAAAACCCTTCAAAAACACCCTGCCAAACCCCTAAACCCAATTCCAATTCAGGAAACCAAAAGCGGGCATTGAAGAGCTTAACTTCGTGGTATCGATCGCTTTGGAAGTGAAAGAGCCGAAAGGTGTTGGTATAACGATCGTACAGGGCATAGTAGGGAATCTGTAAAAAACGCTCGTAAACGTCCCATTTTCCTGGGGGCTTGCCCGGATCTCGTTTGACTCTCCCCAAGTCTTCCGCTTCCGTACTGGGGGACAGAAATTCTACAATTAAGTAGAGGGGAGGCTCATGCCAGGTGACATAACTGAGGCGAAGATCCTGTTGATATTGACCCTTGGAGACATTCAGCGCCAGAAACCAGTCCGGGCGTTTATAAAACCGGGTGTTGGCAGGGTCGTAATAAAGATTGAGATCACTAGCAATGAGGCAGCGATCGGGGGCGATCGTCTCCGACTGAAAGGTTTTCTCCATTAAATCCGCCTGAAGGCGGTGAAATTCATCGGGCAAACCAGGCTCTCCTACTTCCTCGCTAGGGAGATCGTACATGGTTGGCAGTTTGGATAGATCTAAACCAGAAGTTTGATACATGAGCCTAACCTAACCTCTACGAAAACGCTACATCCTCAACAAGTATACTCATCGTTCGCTCATTTTATTTTAAAGTCTGAAACCCTATTTCTACCGTTCA
>DALYGI010000321.1:0-5172 GCA_031971595.1 Prochlorotrichaceae cyanobacterium CTOTU29312 | reverse complement strand
CACAATTTCATCCACAAAGCGAATGAGATCCTCTAATCCTTCCTCAAGGATATAAACAACGATCGTATAATCAATGCGTTGATATTCATGAACGGCAAGATTCCGAAACCCAACCATATTACTGAGATTTTTTGCATGATGCTGGGAAATTAAACCCTGCTGAGCGAGTAACGTAAAACTCTCTGCACTAGAAGCTGGAATGCCTAACTTGTGGCGCTTAATCAGATAGTTAGCTAGATCGATCGCTTGTTCACAGGCCCGAATAATATTAAGCATTGCTGCATCTTGGGCATCATAATCATCGACTAAAAAATGCTCCCCACTTTCCCCATAAATATTTCGTGCCCGTTGAATACACCGTTGAATACTTTGAATTTTTTGCACTAAGGTGTCATTCATAACCGATAGGCTCGCTTACTTTTAAAAAACTCTTCTAGAATCTCCTTGCGCTCTTCATTTAACTTTTGGTAAGCAGAAAGAACCATCATTTCAAATGCTGCTATGGCTTCTGGATCTGCTGCACTAATTAACCGACCAGAATTAATGATTTCATTTTGGAAAACTGTACTCACTTGTCGAATATTGACGAGATCAACTTCTCGCTTTAAACGATCGCTGAGGGCACATTGACAGGGAGAAAAGGAGAGCATCTTGACTTCGATCGCTTGGGGAAAAGGAAATAAGAGAGCCAGATCCACATCGCTAGTGGGCCACTCATGCTCTGTACCATAGCTACCAAAGAGATAAATCCCCTGAGTCTCTGGGTAATAGTGAAGCACTGTGGTGGTGATGTCTAGGATCACCGAATCCAATACGAAATCAGATATGGAATCAGGCATGGGACTAACCTACCCGTTGATGTCTCTGTTCATGCCCCCATTGAAAAGCCGATACAGGGTATCCCGTTGGGCGGCGGGGCGTTGCAGCCCCTCGATCGCTTGTCGGAGGGATTCTACCGTTTGAGTGGTACCCCCCTGGGCTCCGGCTTTGCTGGTAATGTGTTCTTCCATGAGGGTTCCCCCTAAATCGTTACAGCCCCAGGTCAGGGCTTCAGTGGCCACGTCTAAGCCGAGTTTGACCCAACTGGGCTGATGGTTAGGAATCCAGTGCCCTAAAAACAGGCGGACAACAGCGGTCAGTTTGAGGGCGGCGACGCTATCGGGCTGATCCCGGCCAACCCGTCGTCGAAGTGGGGCGGGGGCAAATTGTCCCACAAAGGGCAACAAAATAAATTCGGTGATCCGAGCAGGATAGTCTCGCTCCTCTGCTCGTTCCTGTACCGATCGCAAATGCTGTAAATGGCTAAGCTGCTGCTCTGGGGTTTCGATGTGGCCAGAGAGGAGGGTGCTAGTGGTGGGAACGCCTAGGCGGTGGGCGGTTTCAATAATTTCGAGCCAGGTGGCGGTATTAATTTTTTCGGGACAGAGAATCCGCCGTACCCCATCATCTAGGACTTCTGCCGCTGTGCCGGGCATGGAGCCGAGCCCCGCATCCCGCAGGTGACCGATGACGGTTTCGTAGGAGAGTCCATCTTGCCGGGCCATAAACTGCACTTCTTGAGGGGAAAAGGCATGGAGGTGTAGATTTGGAAACTGAGTTTTTAAGGTACTCAGCAAGGTGCAGTAATAGGGTAAGGCTTGCCCCTGGATCTTCGCTTCGGGGTTTAAGCCCCCCTGCATACAAATTTCCGTCGCTCCTGAGTCTACAGCGTCCTGGGCTTTACTGAGCATAACCTCGTGGCTGAGCCAATAGGCTTCTGGAGCGGTGGCATCTTCACGAAAGGCACAGAAGCTACAGTGCTGTTCACAAATGTTGGTGAAGTTGATATTGCGATTAACAACATAGGTGACCGTCTCCCCCACCAAGTCTCGCCGTAACTGATCCGCAGCCTCACGGATAGCGGCGATCGATTCCGGCTCGGTTTGGTACAGCAACGTCAGCCCGTCTTCAGGGGATAACCCTTGGCCAGAAGCCCCCCGATCTAAAATGGGGAGCAGGGCGGGTAAAAGGGGGAGAGCCGATCGCTGTAATACTGGCATGGCTTAGGACTGGGTACCCTCTATTGTTCTTGGACAAGACGCAGATAATTTTGTTGGAGTTGAAAATGACTAGCAGCCATACGCTCGGTTAGTTCTCGCTCCACATCGCAGGTTTTTTGCCAGAACTGGGCCGATCGCCGGGCCCGTAGTAACTCCCACCAGAGCATATCAATCATGGCCTGGGTTTGGGAAGCATCTTGGGTACAATTCGTCCGCAATTGCTGGAACTGTTCTGTGGCTTGCTCATGATCTTGGACATCTCGCGCCAACACTAAGCAATTTTCTAAGGACTCTACCGTTGCTTGAACCGGGGTCTGGGCATCGGCATTGAGGATGCGGTGGGGATCTGGAGAAGAATGTAAAGTTGAGTGCATCATTGCAGTACCCTTAGAAATGAAAATGAATTGGAAATGAGAATGAATAAAACTGATGTCATAAGCCACATTGTGAGGTGATCAGGGGGCGAATAAGGTGCTCTACATCACCTATTCCAGTCCTCCCAGCCTTTTGAAGAAGTCTTTGAAGCAGAATGCCAAGTTTTGTAAACTTTCTTTACGAATTATAACTAAGTTTTGTACAAACGTCATGGGTAAGCCGCGAGTTCTTTCTGGCGTACAGCCAACGGGCAATTTACATTTGGGCAATTATCTGGGTGCGATTCATAACTGGGTGCAAGGACAGGCCCAGTATGAGAATTATTTTTGTGTGGTGGATCTCCATGCCATTACCTTGCCCCATGATCCTGGGCTTTTGGCGGACAACACCTACACGATCGCCGCCCTCTACCTGGCCTGTGGCATTGATTTGGAGCATTCCACGATTTTTATTCAGTCTCAGATTCCCGCCCATAGCGAACTGACCTGGTTATTAAACTGTATTACCCCCCTGAACTGGCTAGAAGACATGATTCAGTTCAAGGAAAAGGCGGTGAAGCAGGGGCAAAACGTGGGGACGGGTCTGCTCGACTATCCCGTGCTGATGGCGGCGGATATTTTGCTGTACGATGCGGATAAGGTGCCCGTGGGGGAAGATCAAAAGCAACATCTGGAACTGACGCGGGATATTGCAGCCCGGCTGAATCACCTCTTTGGGTCTGAGGAGGAGCCTGTGTTGAAGCTGCCGGATCCCCTGATTCGATCGGAGGGGGCACGGGTGATGAGCTTAACGGATGGGACGAAGAAGATGTCCAAGTCCGATCCCTCGGAGTTAAGCCGAATTAATCTCTTGGATCCTCCCGATGAAATTCAAAAGAAAATTAAGCGCTGTAAAACCGATTCCATTCGCGGCCTCTTTTTTGATGGCACTGATCCAGAAACTCCCAATCGTCCAGAGTGCCAGAACTTATTAACCCTGTATCAACTGCTATCCGGTCACGATCGGGAGACCGTAGCTACAACCTGTGCAGAGATGGGCTGGGGACAGTTTAAGCCCCTCTTGACAGAGGTGGTAATCGATCGTCTCAAACCCATTCAGGACAAATATCAAGCCTTACGGGCAGAACCAGACTATTTAGACTCCGTACTCCGATCGGGACGGGAAAAAGCCGCAACGATCGCTGAAGCTACCCTCAAGCGGGTGAAAACGGCTATGGGCTTTGCTTTAGCTAGGGGATAGGGAACAGTTTTGAGTTTTGAGTTTTGAGGGGGCAGGGAACAGGTTACAGGGGACAGGTTACAGGGGACAGTTTTGACCCTCGGTTTCTTCTCCAACGTAGTCCAACAATCTATGAAATAAACCAACAGAAACCGGGGATCTGGTTAGCACCACAAACGATCGTTTTAATCGGGTTAGTATTGCACCGACACCATCCAATCTACGCTCTTTTATAAAACGGACGTTTGACCACTTGTGCGGAACAAGCCTTGCCCCGAATTTCTACCGCTAGATGCTGCCCTAGGTTGCCTAAACTGGGGGGTACATAGGCCAGACCGATCGCTTTTTGGAGGGTGGGCGACCAACTGCCACTGGTGACGGTTCCCACGGTTTCGCCTTGGTGCAGAACGGGGTAATCGTGACGGGCAATGTGACGACCTTCCATTTCTAATCCTACGAGGCGACGGGTTACTCCCGTTTGCTTTTGCTCTAGGAGCCGCTGCCGTCCGAGAAAATCCCCTTTGCGATCGAGGTGAACGAGCCAGCCTAAGCCTGCTTCTAGGGGGGTGGTGGTGTCGTCCATATCTTGGCCGTATAGCCCCATGGCTGCCTCTAGGCGTAGGGTGTCCCGTGCGCCCAACCCACAGGGGGCTACTCCCGCCTCCAGCAACGCATTCCAAAGGGCTATGCCTGTCTCCGGGGTGGTCATCAGTTCAAAACCATCTTCGCCGGTATAGCCTGTCCGTGCTATCCAAACATTGGTTCGGTCGGGGCCGAGGTCACAGGGGAATTGCTGGTGGCCAAAGCGTGGAATTTGGCTGAGATCCCCACCCAGCAATGGCTGAAGTAGGGGTTGGGCTTGGGGGCCCTGGAGGGCGAGTAAGAGATGGGAGCTAGACCAATCTTCTAGGTGTACGGGGCGATCGGGTTGGTGATCGATGAGGTGATGTTCTAACCAAGCTTTATCTTTTGCTGTGGTGGCCGCATTGGCAATGATAATCACCACTTCTTCTCCCCCCAGGGTTCCTTGGGGGTAAATAATCAAATCGTCCAGAATGCCGCCGCTTTCGTTTAACAGCACGGTGTACTGAGCCTGTCCCGGCTGGAGGGAACTTAAATCCGTGGGCACCAGGCGATCGAGTTGCTCCATGACCTGGGTTCCCCGCAGCACAAACTTCGCCATGTGGGAAACATCAAATAGGCCTGCGGCCTGCCGTACCGCTTGATGTTCCTGCACTAGCCCAGCGAACTGGATCGGCATACTCCACCCCCCAAACTCGGTCATCCGGGGCTTTAGGTCTAGGATACGATCGTAGAGGGGGGTACGGCGGAGGGTGGAGGAGGTCACAGGCAAACCGGAGCTAAACAACAGGAGGGTTCCTTAGGCATTGTAAAGGAAATTATTAAACCTCAGCGGTATTCCTTCCCGGCTTTTGTGACTTTGTATCTTTGTGTCTTTGTGGTGAAATGCCAGGTGACAGGTTATAACTCACGGTTCGGTCAAAAAAGCATGAGATAGTCAAATTGCGGTAAGCTGTGT
>DALYGI010000320.1:0-5195 GCA_031971595.1 Prochlorotrichaceae cyanobacterium CTOTU29312 | reverse complement strand
AGTGATTACTCAAAACGATCGCTAAAGCATATTCACTCGCACACCACCGGGATATAATTTTCATCCATTGACGATCGCTGGGGAGTAACCGACGGGGCTGCCGATCCAGCAGGGCGATCGTTCCCACACAAAAACGTTCTCCATCTTCATCAGACCACAGTAATGGAGCCCCTAAATAGGAGCGTATGCCGTAGGTTTGAGCCAGATCAGTTTGGGTAAAAACGGGATTAGCAAAGGTATCTTCAATGCCTAAAAGTTGTTCACTGTCTACCACATGGGTACAAAAGGTTTCTAGGCGGGGAAGCGATCGTTTTTGAATGAGATTATGATTTAAGCCCAATTCACTGAGACCAAAAGTACATTTAAGACGTAAAACATTGCGCTCCATCAACCCGATCCAAGCCAGGGGAAAATCTAATAACTGTACCGCCACTTCTAATAATTCAGTCAGCACGGAGGGGGGAGTCAAGGGCAGCAAGCCACTTTCCTCTAGACACAGTAAGCGCTGTTGCTCTCGACCCACAAATGTTGATCGATCTAAGCGACAAAACAAAACGGTATTTGTCAAAACTGTATTGGTTTCCATAGTTTTCGATTGTCATCCCTATCCACGAAGGTTCTACTCGGCAGCCAGTGTGGTGAAAAACTTTTAAGGAGATCGGCTCAACCCTGTAGCAATAGCCTACCGCAGTCAGAGCCCTTCTGATGGATTCTCAGGGAAAGGAAATTTCTAACGCTCTAACTCTAACGCCATAACTCTAACGCCATAAGCCTGACTCTATCAGTCTGACTCTATAACTCACTGAGATAGGAGAGCAAATCTGCCATCTCCTGGGGATTGGGCTGAAACTGAGGCATGGGCGGCGTTTTACCACTAATCACCTGCTGAATCAACCTGAGGCTAGACTTCCGATCGCCCACCCCATGCAAACTAGGCCCCACTAACCCATCCCCCTGAAGCCCATGACAACCCGCGCAGTTAATCTGAAAAATGGCAGCCCCTTGATCAAAGTTTCCTTTTTCCGCCATCACCAGTTGAATGTACGGATCACGCATCTGTAAATATTGCAAACCAAAATAGGTGCAAGCAACGATCGCCCCTAGGGCCACAAGCAGAAGCAATAACTGCCGGATTGGCTTTTTTAGGTCTAAGGTCTCTAAGGAGTCGTCCACAGGATCAGGCAATAATACTTCATAGGTGGGCTCAGGTTCTAATGGCAGAATGAGAGGTGCAAAACAATCCCCCATTCAGGTATCGCCTTGTAGCCCTTTTCTCATATATCTTACATAACTTTACTTTTAGTTTAAAGTTTCACGAATATTCGTCGCTAAACCTTAAGATTTGTATCCATTTGTTTCTACAGGTTAGGGATTTCTACGGGGTTGGTTGTTTCCACGGGGGTGTTTGGTCTGATGGTCAACGAAACACAGCGATCGTCTCCACCTGTAACTGGAACGGGCCGGGGCGGAAACTGGGGTTCAACGCGCCATCATATTCAAATTTACTGAGCATAAGCTGAAAGGAGATAACCTGGGAAGCCCTGAACGGGGCAGCATCCGTTACAGTTTTGGCCCGAAACACTGGACGCAGATCGGCGAAGGGAATCCGCACAGCCATCCACTGGTTAGCCTGGGTATCAAAGGCGTAGGAATAGGCTAAACCATCCCAACTTTGGGTGGTACGGACTAAAAATTTATACCGTTGGCCATCCCCCTTAACCCGTAAATCGATGCCCTGAAAGGCAGACAGATCCACCGGAGGCGAAAAATTACGGGTTCGCACAGAGGCAAAGCCACCGGAGTTGGCGGTGGAGACTAGACCCGTAAACAACGCTGTCCCGTCCCCAAAAATAAGCTGACTTTCGCTGATGCCGCCCATCACCACATCATCCACGGCCCCCCAAGTTTCGCGGAGATCTTGCCGGGGATCACGAAAATCAAAGAAAATGGGCGAAATTGCATTAGAATTAAAAGAACTTGTCATTGGAGCCACAGGAGCAAGCCAGGGTAACGTGCCGATAAAGGGAATCACCCGAAAATAACCCAGGGTTTGGAACAACCGCCGAGCATCCCAGGGCTGACGTGATTCTATCGTCATATTGATCAGGGGCATGGGGTGAGTATCTGTCTTATTATACGAACTTCCGCACAGGAGTTCAGCCCTAGGAAAGCTAGGGGTAGTAAATTTGCAAGATCGTAAATTTGCAAGACAGTAAATCTACGGAACTGAGTCTACGGGACACTAACCTAGAAGGTCTTCAGGTTCAAGGCCGTCTCTGCATGGGAACATTGCCTGGGAATATTGCTCTCGCGCTCTCTCGCCATTTTGAGGGGAACTTTGCTATGGGTAGCGATCGGAGTATGGATTGGACGGACATCAAGCCTATAAACTGGCCGGCTCTGCGCCATGGTTTGGATTTGGATTGTCTTGATCAAGATTGTTTAGAAAATTTTTGGGGTAAGCCATTCCCGATCGTCCCTCACATTTGGATTATTGATGATCAGATAGAAGAAACGTCACCCCTTTCGATCGGTCTCAGAACCCAGGGCTATGGCCTTACGATTTTTACTAAGGGTGAGGATGCCCTGGGTTGCCTGCCGCTGTATATGCCGGATTTAATTCTTCTGGATGTGGATCTCCCGGCTCAGAATGGGTTTCAGGTTTGTAAACAGTTCAAACGAAATAAGCGGTTTCGCTGCATTCCCATCATTTTTATCAGTGGACTGGATCAGCCTGAAAAAAAAGTAAAAGCATTTGAAGTCGGAGCAGTGGACTATGTGGTTAAACCCTTTGGTTTAATTGAGCTTCGATCGAGAATTAATACCCAACTTAAAATTCACTTTTTGCAACGTAGCCTAATGGTTAAAAATAAAAATCTACAGGAAGAAATCAAGGAAAAAAGTCATTTAGAAAAGCAAATCGAAAACACCTTAAAGCAACAGCAAGATAGTTTTGCTGTTATCGAAAAATTACGCCAAACCTTAGATTTATCCCATATTTTTTCAACGACAACGGAGGGAGTTTATAGGCTTCTCAGTTGCGATCGTGTTTTGCTCTACCAGTTTAATCCCGATAGAACTGGTCAAGTGGTATCTGAAACCCTCAGCAACGGCTATCCTAAATCCCCCAATTTAGCGCCGCTAGAATCTTCCTATCAGTCTGGAGAGCAAGAGAGAAAGCTCTGGGAACAGGACTGGATTAGTGAAGAAACCTGTGTAGTTAAAACCTGGCATGAGGATGCGGAAATTATTCAAGATTCCCTGTCCTCAGCCTCATCCCATCCCCCGGATCACCCCTGGAAACGAGGGCTGCGGTATGTGTGCGCCCCGGATATTGATAAGTGTGGGTTTTCCGCTGCCTATCTAAAACTGTTAGAAAAATTACAGGCCCGCTCCTATTTGATTGTCCCTGTGTTTGTAGGCAATCAACTCTGGGGTTTATTATGTTGTTATCAAAACGATCGTCCCCGATCCTGGCAGGATGCAGAAATTCAAATGGTATCCCATATTTCCAGTCAACTAGGGGTTGCCCTACATCAATCCTCTTTACTGAATCAAATGAAGGAGCAATCGGTAGCCTTAGCCCAAGCCAAAGATTGTGCAGAGTTAGCCAGCCAAGCAAAGGGGCAATTTATTGCCCACATGAGCCACGAATTAAGAACACCATTGAATTCCATTTTAGGGTTCACGGATTTATTAGCTCAAGAGAATTTACTCAATCACCAGGTTAATATTCTCAATAACATTCAACGGAGCAGTCAATGCCTGTTAGACCTGATTAACGACACCCTCGATATTTCTAAACTAGAGGCGGGCTATATGGACTTACGACCAGGGGAATGTGATCTGTATTATCTGCTAGACAATATTGTGATTCTGTTTAAGCATAAAATTGAATCTAAAAATCTTAAATTTTATTTGCGAATCGCGCCCAATGTTCCTCAATATATTGTTAATGATGAACAAAAAATTCGCCAGATTCTCATTAATCTGATCAGTAATGCTGTCAAGTTCACGACCACAGGACAAATTATATTGGAGGTTAAAGTGCAAGCTCAACCCACAGGACAAGAGGGTAATCATCATTTGATCTTTACCGTTACGGATACGGGCACGGGTATTGAAGCCCAAGAATTAGACCTACTCTTTCAACCCTTTCAACAGACCAAGAGTGGGCGCATGATCATGGAAGGTACGGGCTTAGGTCTAGCCATTACTGCCCAGTTGGTGAAGGTGCTATCAGGAACGATCGCTGTGGATAGTGTGGTAAATCAAGGGAGTACCTTTTGCGTAGAAATTCCCATTCAAGCCTTACCTTTTCCCTCACCCTTTGGAATGGATAGTGACGTTTCGGTGGATCAATGTGTAGAGCCATTAGAAACCTGCAAGATTTTTGCTGTCGCTCAACATCGGCTAGCGGATTTGTTATCCCAACTCAATTTACCCACCCAAGTTCGTCAGTGGTTACAGCAATGTAATCAATTTCGAGTTTTACAATGGTTAGAGGATTACTTTTCTATCGCTCCCCTTGAACTTCAACCCATTTTAGAAATGTTCCAGGATTTGGTGTACAATTTCCAGTTTGAAACGATCGTTCAAGCCCTAGAGGAATTGCCCTAGGAGAATTTGTTACAACTCATTCAAAAAAGCATTAATCTTTATAATCAATTGATTCAGTTTCTGAATTCTATGACTCAGATTGAAATAAAGATTAGTATAATCCAAGCATTCAACAGTTCTTTCAATGTGATTCTTCTTCTTGGAATAGGTTTTGCCAACAAGCTGATAAATTGTTTTTAGATCTTGGGAGGGTTGAAGTCTTAAAGTCAGGTCATCTGTGTATAGATTGTAACCTAATATAGATAGTTGAGATTGTATAAATGACTGTGTAAGACGCATATCAATACAGGTGAAATGGTTAGACTCAGCTAAAAACCACGCCTCAATTTCATGGACGGCTATAATAATATCAGTATTATTAGGCATAGCCTCCACCCGCCTAACGCCATTCATAACCAAGCCATTTTTAAGTGTTTGTTCTAATCTTTCCAGATCTGTTATGGTTAATGGATATAAATCCCTGATGCCAATAACCTCAAGATAGCCTTGATTAAATAGGTTTTGATGTTCTTCTAAGATTCTGGGTATCAACTTAAGGCGAAAACTCCTACACAGAGCCGATCCCAGCCCGCAAG
>DALYGI010000319.1:0-5231 GCA_031971595.1 Prochlorotrichaceae cyanobacterium CTOTU29312 | reverse complement strand
TCGACCCTGGACACACTCTCCAAACGCTCCAAAACCGTGTACCAAGGTCAGAAACGCCCGTAGAAACCCCTGTAGAAACCCCAGGAGAACCCGGCAACGAGGAGTTAGATGCGTTCTATGCCAGTTTATTTGGCGATACTCCCCGCAGGGTGGAACCCCTGAGACTGAATGGAGATCTGAAACTGGAGGGGGGAACCCAACTAGGGCTTGAGTCTGGGCTAGAGGCGGAACTAGCAGCAGACCTGGGTTTGCAGTTAGACGCAGAGCTAGAAGTCCCAGACGAGCCGGAACTAGACGCGCCGGAGCTAGATGCGCCGGAGCTAGACGAGCCGGAGCTAGATGCGCTAGTCATAGAAGTACCCGCACCGGAGATCGAAGATCTCGCCGAAAGTCTCAGTGGGGATGAGTTCGATCGGGAGTTGGATCAGGATTTAGAAGGCGATCCCTTTGCGGAATTGGGGGTAGGGTTTGCGGATGACGGGGAAGCCTTAGACCTAGACCTGTTGGATGAGGATGAGGAGTCAGGATCTCCTGTTGCGGAAGCGCGGCGTTCTCAAGTGACCCCAGAAGCGCCCCCAGAAGTGACCCCAGAACTAAATCTAGCCTCTGCCCAAAACCCTATCCCAAATGCTGATGGTGGTGCAGCGGTCGTCATCAATCCCCTGGCCGGGTTAGATCTTCAGGTTCCTTTTCAGGGGGTGACCGAGCTTTCACCCCAGCGGCCAGCGCCATCTGCGCCAGAGGACGTTGTGACCGATCCCCTCATGGCGGATCTAGAGGAGGCCCTGCGGTCTTTGGATCCCTCCGCGAGTGCTCCAGAGGTGACCAGTACTTTAACGGGCAGTTTAACGGGTATATCAGGGTTAACCAATGAGCCTAAACCCCTCACTCCATCCTCACGGGAAGGGGACTCGATTCCGCCGGAAGATATTATTACCACCCTAGAGGCGATTTTACCTCTGGAGGTGGGGGCTAGTTCTCCCCCAAGTCCGATCGCTCCGAGTCTTTCCCCAAGTCCCCCAGCCCAGGATTTAGGGCCGGATTTAGGCAAGCAACCCCAGCGGCCAGAGGTTTCTTTAATTCCTACCCCTCCACCCCAGAGTGCGCCCCCAGCCGCAGATCCAGAGGAGGAAATTTATCACCTTGCCCCTCCTGAAGAACCCCTCCTGGTTCCAGATGAGGAGGAAGAAGGGGCTCAACTTGTGCTTCAGGTAGAGCAGGAAACCATGCAACAACTAGCGGAGGATCTGTTAAATCTGAAGCGACTGCCCGCCGTTGATACGGACGATTTATTCAATTTCGATCGCTTAGGGGATGGGGATGGGGATGGCTTTGGAGCAGACCCAGGGGAAGACCTGTTTGGGGATAGCTTTACCTCCTCGTCCCAGGCAGAGGAAGCCCCCGAAGAAGCGGCTGATCTCCTGGATGAACTGTTAGAGGAGAGTTCACCGCCAGAGTCCCTGTTGCCCGAAGCGGAGGACGATGGACTAGACTGGCTGCTAGAGGATGCCCCTAGTGCTGAAACGACCCTTGAACCTACGGTTGAAACCACCGCTGAGACTGTGGATCAGCCTCTGGATCAGACTATTCTTGAGACTCCTGCTGAAACTCCGGTTGTCCCTCTGAAACCGGCCCAGACCCCCGCGCCAGTCTCCTTCGATCTCTTTGCCAATTCTGCCTTTGAGCAAAACTTGGAGGAGGATCTGGATTTAGATTCTAGTTTTGAAGAAGCCAGCGAATTGAGTCTCGATCGGATGACGGATTGGTTTGGGGATGGGGAGCCTGAGCCATCCTCGGCGGAGACGTTGCTAGAAGAACCGTTGTTAATTGATCACCTCTTTGCGGATTTACCCGACGCGGAAAAAAAAAACGACGACTGGAACGGCTGGGATCTCTAAATTCCCTGCCGCGACGGATTGAACTCCCCGTTTTTGGGCAACCGCTTTGGTATTTGGGGATCGATGTGGGCAGTTGTGGGGTGCGGGCCGTCCTGTGTGAACAACGGAGACGGCAGTGCTACCCCCTCCAGTGGCTCAACGATCGGGGGGAGTTGGTGTCTGAACTGCCCTTGGCGTTTCGGTGGCAAGTAGAGCCGCCCCTATCCCAAGGATTGATGCCCGTGGTGGCGGCTCCGAGAGAAGTGGCCAGCTACCTCACTTCAGTGCAGGAATTAGAGGTCGATCGGTTTAAGGCTTTTTTACTGGATCCCACCCTACAAGGGTCTGATTCAACCATGCCCCTCCAGGTGCAACTCTGGGGAGAGTTGGGACGTTTACCCCGGTTTGGGCTAGGGGTCACCCCAAATATCACAGCCCAGTTAGCGGCGGGCTTAGGGGCCATCTTTCAGCGGCTTTCCCCAGACTTTTTAGAAGCCTTTCCGGGCCGGTGCCAACATCCGTTACTGACCACGGAGGAAGTGCCCCAGATTTTGCGCCAACTCACCGGGGTTATTCTCAGTTGTCCTGCCAATGCCCCCGTCAGCTATCGATCGGTATTGCGGGATGGGGTGCTTCAGTCCCGTCTGGTGGATTTACCGTCCCGGGTGGTGTTCCTGGAAGATTCCATTGCCGCCCTGTTTAGCCATGCCCCCCTGCCCAGTGGTCAAATTTTAGTGATTCATGGCAGTTACAGCCGTACAGAATTGGCCCTGTTAAGCCTGCCCCAGGGATCTACCGCCGCCCAAGGGATTCTAGGATTCAACGGCGGCCAGATGGCCCTCACCCAGGCCATTATTGGGCAATTGCTCTATCCCCTTCTCCCCCAGAGCGATCGTTCTCCCCTCGAAACCTTCCATTTGCCGGAAATTCCCGATTTCCTCAACCTTTCAGAACCTCCAGAAAGCTCCCCACCAGGAACGATCGGCAGTGTGGACTCTCACCCCAGCCTGCACTATCACCAACACCTGCAATGGCATCTGCAACAATCCCCCTTAGGCAATATCTTGCTACAAGCCGCCGAACGCCTCCAAGGGGCACTGCAACAGCAGGAGCAGTTTACCCTTCGCATTGGCCAACAGAACCACATCCTCTCCGCCCAGCAGTGGCAAACCCAGATTGTGAAACCCTATCACCATAAACTGCACCACACCCTGCAAACCCTACTGCACCGCACCCAACTGAGCACCCAAAGCATCGACTACATCCTCGGCACGGGTAGATTAGGCTGTCAACCGTGGGTACTTCAGGGGCTTCAGTCCCGCTGTCCCCAAGCCAAAATCATCGAAACTGGGGCAGAAGAACCTTCCCAACTAGCCCTAGGCCTAGCCCAATTTCCTGTCTACGGCATCCCAACGGTTTTGTCTTAATCGATCGCAATTAGAGAAATCAGAAAACTATTCCGAACTCAAAACTCAACACTCAACACTCAACACTCAAAACTCCTCCCTAAACTCTGGGCGATCGTCTTAATTCTGTAACCTGATCGGCCAAGCTCAATAAAGATTTAGGCATATCTGGGCCGGTCAAGACAATTTCTACCCTGGCGGGGCGCTGCTGCAACAGGTGCATCACTTCCGTTTCTTGAATGAGACCAAATTTGAGGGCTAGGCTGATTTCATCTAAAATCACTAACTCATACCGATTTTCTAACACTAAGCTCCGGGTGTGTTGCCATAGATCTTGCACTTTTTGCCGCACTTCCGGGGTTAGGGTTTCGGGACGGTAGGGATCTATGCACATCTCTAGGTTACAGCGATACCAGTCTAAACGCTGGCCGAGATGCACCGGATGGGCTGGCCCTTGCTGAATGCCACCTTTGAGAAATTGAACCACTAATACAGCAGTTCCCTGGCCAGCGCAGCGAAGGGCCTGGGCCAAGACCTGGGTAAAAAAACTACGATGCTTGGCGGTGGTGATCTGAATTAACCCCTCAATCTCTAACCGCTCAGGATGGGGATTTTCGGGCGGAGGGGCAGGCTTCAGGGTGGGTTTGGTTCCATTAACCAGACGATCGCTGTGGGTAGACGATCGGCTCTGCTCGGCTTGAGTTAGGTGCGGAGCCATATTCATTGGAGTAATAGCCAGTTGGGCAATCATTCAGCTATTCCTTTGGTGCTGGGCAGATTTTGGCGCTGGTGTGGGACTGGGCAGGCCGTGGGACTGGATAAATTTTGCTGCTGGGCAACTTTTAGGGCACTCGGTACAGGTAGCTTTGTTCCCGCCCCAGAGGATTCCGAATCAAAATGTTGAGTTGCTTATCCACAGGCTTAACTACTGTAGCGGCAATCCCCCCATTTTGATCGACGGGAACTTCTTGACCGTTGATGATCACCAAGTTAGGGGCCTCGGTAATGGCGCTAAACACCAACTGGTTAACCCCTAGGGGCACAATGCTTTGCACCTGTAGGGACAGATCCAGACTGAGCATCCGAGCAGGGGCAGGGGCTTGACCAGGAACGATCGTGGAAAATTGGTTGGGATTGAGGGTTACGGTCTGGTTTTGGGCAGATACATCTACCACCCCGGATTGAGTGGTTATCCCCGATCGTCCTACTTCGGTCACCGTGACCCCAAATTCAGTGCCCCTCACCGCTGCGACCCCGGCGGGGGTATCAATGTTTAGGCGGGAATTGGGGTTGGTAAAGCGGCGCACATTAAGCCGGGCCTGTCCCCGGTTGACCCGCAGTTCGGTAATTTTACCGCCCCCTGCTTTAACATGAAGGCTTCGCACTTGCAGATCGGTGTTTTCAGACACCTGGATAAAACCAATGCCATCGTCGATGGCTAAAACAGCGCTAGAACGGGGGCCGGTCGAGATCCCTTGCCCCACCGCCTGTAAACGATCGCCTGCGGATGCTGCGCGGGTGCTGCTGCTATTGACCCGAAACGTAACGCGCCCCGTAACACGACGAACCTCTAGCCAGCGTTGACTTTGGGGCGTTTGAATTAACTGAGCTAGGAGACGGGAGGGGCGGCTGAGGCTGGTCAACAGGGCAGAGCCGAGAAACCAGAGTAGATGGCGGCGGGAGAAGGGAGGCATGGGATTGTTAGGAAAATAGGGTGGCGATCATCAATAACGATCGAAGATGGAACCGCAAAGAGTAAAGATCTAAAATCTAAAGATCTCTTTCAATGATCTGATCTTAGGAATGCGGACTTTATAACCTGGAATTTCACGACCAAGACACCGAAGCCCTAAAGCCCCAAAGGAACGCTTTTGTGTTCTCTGTGCCTCTGTGGTTCTTTGTGCCTCTGTGGTTTAATCCTGAACTTTCCGGTTTATTGAATTCACGA
>DALYGI010000318.1:0-5248 GCA_031971595.1 Prochlorotrichaceae cyanobacterium CTOTU29312 | reverse complement strand
TAACAATTCACTCAAATAATCCCTGAGTTCAATTAAGTTCGCGTTCGGGTTCTTCTGGTTGAGGATGACGCACAAATGAATCATCATCAATGCAACCATAAAATTGTGACAGGGGATGGGCATTTAAACTTGTAGATGTAATAGGCTCTGGAATGAGGGATGAAGTCGATAAACTAGAAGGCTGCAATAACTCGATTAAAAGTTTAAGTAGTGTCCAGCGATCTTCTAAAGTCAATTCTAAAACCTGTTCTTTTAATTGTTGTAAGTCCATAAATTTTGTTTCTGTCCATTCTAAAAGTTAGTTCATTATAGTTAACCTTATGAACATTTTTCCTGTTCAGCCCTAACCAGAGGCTCACCTTCCCAAGCGCCAAATACACTTAAAAAATCCGATGACCATTGACGTTTATACAGAGATTGGGTGGGATGATAGATCAAAATAATCTCAAGCTCAGTATTCTGAACATTCGGTAAAGAAATCTGTAACAATCCATCGCTACCAATATAAGACTTGAGTTGAATTTTGTGCATGGGTCACTCCAATCTTTAGCTTATCATCCATCCTATTCATCTTAGCGGCTTGTGTAAACGATCGGCCCACTCATCCTATTCATTAATCTTCCTCCCTAACCTCCAATTCACCAATGATCATCTCAATTTCCCGTAGCGCATTGCCCAAATGAGCAGCGATCGTCGCGGCAATCTCCTCCGGTTCCGTTAACTCATCCTCTGGATCGTTACTGGTATCTCGCAGCCAGGCAATATCTAAATTATCATTGCGATCGGCAATCTGCTGACGGCTAAAACACCGAAATCGACCCTCTTCCCCCTGATCCACACGAGACGATCGACCATAGGGATCCGCCCCAAATGCCGCCTCAAAGTCTGCAAAATCCTCCGGGGTCAGCAGCCGGGTTTTACCAAAACTGGGCATATTCGCCCTCATGTCATAAACCCAAACCCTTTGAGTATTTCCCCGTTCCGTTTTTCCCCGTGTCAAAAACAAAACATTAGTCTTGACACCCTGAGCATAAAAAATTCCCGTGGGCAGCCGTAAAATCGTATGCAGATCGCACAATTCCATCAATTGCTGACGCAACCTGCGCCCGGTATTGTCCTCAAAAAGCACATTATCCGGCAACACCACCGCCGCTCTGCCCCCCGGCTTCAATGCCCGATAAATATGCTCCACAAAAGCTAACTGCTTATTAGAGGTTTCCGCCGTCACCGAAAAATCCGATCGGGTGGGTCGTCCGCCTCCTTTTTTAGTGCCAAAGGGAGGATTCGTTAAAATCACATCAGCCTTCCCTAATGCCCCCCCATCCGGTGACAAACTATCCCCACATTTCACACCACTTTCAATCCCGTGTAACATCAAATTCATTAAACAAAGCCGATGGGCATCCGGGACTAACTCCAAACCCCGATAGGCATTATTCGCCTGAAACAAAGCCTCCGTATCCGTTAATTGATAAAAATCATCCGTCTGTTTTCTAATATATTGATCCGCCGCCACCAAAAAGCCCCCCGTGCCCGCCGCTGGATCTTGGATCACTTCCCCCGCATGAGGTTTGACTAACCCCACAATGCAATCAATTAAAGGTCGAGGGGTAAAATATTGACCCGCCCCGGATTTCTTCTCCGCTGCATTTTTTTCTAACAACCCCTCATAAAGTTTGCCTAGCCCTTCCTCCCGTGCCGAAAACCAATCCAATTGATCAATGGCATCCGTTAAAGCTTTCAAGTTGGTGGGCTTTCTTAATTTGGTCTGAGCATCCGTAAAAATTGCTAAAACAATGGGATCGGTAACCTGGTTAGGATTGCCTAAATCTAATAAAAGTTGACGGTAAAACCCTAACTGATCCAACCCTTCCCGACGATCGAGTTCATGCCAATGATAAGCCGTGGGCAGTCGATTTTCCTTGCCCGTTTCTGCCAGCATCTTCAAAAATAACAAATAGGTTAACTCCGTAACATATTCCGTATAGGTAATGCCATCATCCCGGAGAATATTACATAAGTTCCAAAGCTTGGCAACAATATCACGGGTAACGTTATCACGGGGACTCTGATCACGGGAGTCGCGGGAGACACTATCAGACATCTCACTGTTCATCAGGTCTAGTTGGGTCATACTATTCATCATACTCTCACCTCAATTCTCATGCGATCGATCGCCATAACTCTTCGTGAATATCTCCTAAAATTGTTTCTAATTGTCCCTCAAAAATGCGATTTAGGCGATTAAATCCCCCATCTCTTTGGAAAATCCCCTGATCTAGGGCCGCCCGATCCACAACAAATTCCCGAATCACCTGCTCCCCAATTCGTTCTAACCATTTGCGTTGGGGATCTGTCCAGGCCCGTTTGGCTAAGATCCGCTTGATCGCACCCTTGACCCGTTGATCGTAGGGAATGAGCGGATCCCCTAGGGCTGCCTGACGGATAAACCCAACGATCGATGCGGCAATGTCCTCATTTTTAGACTCCTGCCACGCCCGCCGTAGGTTCATTTCTGAATAGCCCAGCCGATCCAGTTCTAGGCGCAACTCCCGCAGTTGGGCACGGGTTAGCTCTCGTGGTCGTTGCACCACCACGGTCAGGGCCGCCAGTTGGTTTACATTATTACGAATATAGGCCGCAAAACCATCCAGAAAATCCTCCGGTTTTTGCCCGCTCCCATAACCACGGGTCACCGCCACCACCTCATCAGGATGGTCAGAAATGGGCAGAAGCCGCCCCTGCTCTGCTTCAGGATTCCAATCTAAAATCGCCCCGATCCCAGGATGAGCCCTCACCCAATCCGCTAACTCCGGTAGGGAGGTCGTTCTAAACCGATCGAGGGTTTGTTCTGGGGTTTCACCGGTCTCGGCTTCGTAGCGTTCTTTCGCCAGATCCGCCAGCCTCCGCACCCGCCGCCCCAGTTTAACCAAAATCTGATCCCGGATTACCGCCTGATGCTCAGTAGCGGTTACCTGAGCCAATTCAGCAAACAACTGCTCTAGGGTAATCTTCGGGTTGACCACCACCGGCTTCATATCGGTTAAATTCTGCACATTCGCATAGAGATCCACCGCATCAAAAATACGGAAGACTTCTTTACCGATTTCGTCACATCTGCGGGTAGCCCGACCTAACATCTGTTCATAAAGAATTCGGCTATTCACCCGCCGCAAAAACACCAGATTCACAATGCTGGGCACATCAATGCCCGTGGTTAACAGGTCAACAGTAACCGCAATTTTAGGCAAAGCATCATTGCGGTAAGACCGGATCAGCGCCCCCACCTGATCCACTTTGCCCGTAATTTTACGCACGGCCGCATCTTCAATCTCGCCGTAATAGTCCGCCATGGCCGCTTTCACCTCAGCAACCACAATATCCGCATGACGATCGTTGACGGCAAAAATCAGGGTTTTACCGGGCAAATTCGGATCGATATGTTTGGCCAATTCCTGAGCCACTGCCCGATTAAAAGGAACAGTGATCACCTGTTTATTGAAGTTTTCCACCTCAAAATTGAAATGATCGGGAGCCTCCATGCGCTGCAAATGCCCCGTAGGGGTATAAATAGCATCTAACGATTCCCCGGCCCGAAACTGAATTCCATTCTGGGCTAGGTGGGTGATAATTTGGATGGGGGGCTCATGGTCAATCAAAAAGTTATCAATCACCGCCTCTCGATAGGAATACGTAAAAATGGGGTTGCCAAAGATTTTGATTGTATGCAGGGCAGGGGTGGCCGTCAGCCCAATCTTAACCGCGTCAAAATGCTCTAAAACCCGTCGATATTTAGAAATGTAGTCTTCCTCACTGCGAAAACTTAACTCCGCGTCGGACATTTCCCGATCCAGTAAATAGCCCCGGTGACATTCATCCACTAAGAGCAAATCATATTGATCCACTGGGGGGATGCTGCTGGGTTCCGTGGCATAGAGGATCCGCTTCACCAAACTCTGAATGGTGCAGATATGAACTTTGGTTTCAGACTCTGGGATCCCATCCCCTAACCCCTGTAACCCAAAAATATCCGCAAAGGTTTTAGCGCTCACCACCTTCGTCGTCCGAAACTCATCCGCCGCCTGATTGCCCAAGGCACTCCGATCCACCACAAAACAGACCCGGCGAAAGCGCTTCACTGTGAGTAAACGATAAAGCAGGACGATCGCTAATTTGGTTTTGCCCGTTCCCGTGGCCATGGCCACTAAAATGGTTCGTATACCCTGCTCTAAGGCATTTTCCACCGCCACGATCGCCCGTTGTTGGTAAGGGCGTAATGCAAACCCCACCAGATAGGACTGGATTTTGAGGGCTGCGTGGGCCGCTTCAGGATCCATGTTCAGTTGGGCGGCCAATCCCTCTGGTGTGAGCCACCCCGGTAGGGCACGACGGCGATTGGTGGGTTTCCGCACATCCCGAAACCAGATCCCACTTTCCGTTTCAATCTGTTTCAGGTAGCTTCGCCCGTTCGTCGCAAAGACAAAGGGAATCAAAAACTCACCCCACGGCCCCCCGGCGATCGTTCCCACCCCATCACCAGTGCGAACTCCTTTGGCGTACCGTTCTGCCTGATCGATCGCAGCAGACACATTTTTGCGTTGACGCTTGGCCTCAATCACCCCAATACAAGTCGTGCCCATAAACAAGGCATAATCGGCGATGCCCTGAGCCATGGGCCATTCTGCAATCGCCATATTTTGACCCTTGGCGGGGCGGGTTCCCTTGCTGTAACGCAGGTTTCGGCTATCTGCCCACCAGCCCGCATTCTGTAACTGCCGATCGATAATGGCCCGGGTCTCATCTTCGTCTAAGTCCAGATTTGAGGCCGCTTGATCCGCCCAAGCCAGAAAATCAGCGGTTTGCTGGGACGGTACCGCAGTGGCCGCCGCTTGTAGGGCTGCTAATTGCTCCGTCAGGGCCGATCGGGCCGCTTCCGCTTCCACGGCTAACTGCTCCCACAGCATCCGTTCTTCCGCTTCCTGACGGGCTCTTTCCTCCGCACTCAGGAGCGATCGGGCCTGTTCCTCCGCCGTCGCCTTCGCCTGTTCAGCCTCGCTGCGGCTCTCTGCCAAAGCACACCGTAGCCGTTCCAGTTCCGCCGCAAGTTCTGCCGCTGGATTGGGTGGTGGAGAGGGTGGTACAAAAGCCCCCGCTTTAAACTGACGATCGGCACCAAAGGTACGATGAAACCAGATCCCTAAATGCCTGGCCATCTTCAACAGGGTGAGGGCCTCAGTCCGATCGCCCC
>DALYGI010000317.1:0-5258 GCA_031971595.1 Prochlorotrichaceae cyanobacterium CTOTU29312 | reverse complement strand
GAGCCATTGGGTGGCTAGGTCGGCAAAGCGATCGGGTTGACCACTGACCCAGAATTTGGTTTGTCGCAGGTGGAGGGGGTTGTGGCGCAAATGGAGGCGATCGAGTTCTTGGGTGGCTTGGGCCACGACAAAGGCGGCGGGGTTAATAATCTGGACGCTGGGGGGAACGATCTGCTGGATGAGGGGGTGGAGGTGAGGGTAATGGGTGCAGCCGTAAATTAAGGTGTCGATGTTCTGATCCAGGAGGAGGCTGGTGTAGAGCTTGACCACGTTATAGGTTTCCGGTTCCCCTAGGCGATCGCCCTCGATCAGGGGCACAAATTCGGGACAGCCCACTTCCCAGACTTTGGCCCGGGGGCGCAATTTGAGGATAGCTTGGCGATAGGCGTGGCTGTTGGCGGTGGCGGGGGTGGCTAATACGCCGATGCGGGATCCCTGGTGAGTGGCGGCTTGGGCTCCGGGCAAAATGACTCCCAAAATCGGGAAGGGATACTCCGATCGCACGGTTTCGAGGGCAAGGGCGGAACTGGTGTTGCAGGCCATGATCACCATTTTTACGCCCTGGGTGGTCATCCAATTCAGAATTTCTCGCACATATTGCAAAATTTCTGCCGCAGACCGATCGCCATAGGGTAAACGGGCCGTATCCCCAAAGTAAACGATCGATTCTTGGGGGAGTTGGCGGTACACCTCATGCAAAACCGTTAATCCCCCTACGCCGCTGTCAAAAATCCCGATGGGACTAGAGGCCAGCCTTTTGATCTCTGAATGTGCAGGAGCGATCGGGGAATCTAGCTTTGAGATGCCAAAAGATGTCATAGGTATTAATCCTTAAATAATCCTTCAATAAATGACGAGGCTGCACTTTACTTTGGATACCGGGATATACAGCGCCTTCCCGCTCCGTCCGTTTGTTGGGGATAAGTGTAAAGTATTTTTAAGAATTATTACCAGAGGTGTTTTCCGTCCTAAAGTTGCATCAACAGGGGATGGGCGTACCAAAACAGCAGAATAAATGCTGCTACACCTAAGTAGGCCGGTTTCAGAAATTCTTGCCAGACTAAGGTTTGTTTGCCCTGAACGATCGCCAGGAAGGGGATCACGGAGGTACGATTTTTAACTTGCTCAAAGGCTGTGCCGTGACGCTGCAACCAACGCCGATCGCCATGCCATACGGCAAATAAGTGATGGGCAATGAGGCCCCCACAGGTGACGAGCATAAAACTGGTGCCGAGCCACAGGCTGTGGGCCACACACCAGATCACTTGCCCCACCATTTGGGGATGGCGAGTAATGCGAATGATGCCGGTTTCGTAGAGGTGAACCTCTGGTTTTTGCAGGGCGGCCACTTCCAGGAGGTTAAAGGTGGCGGGGTACAAAAAGAAAAAGGAGAGGGCAGACAGTCCCCAAACGATCGGGGGGACAACGGCTACCCCTTGGAGGTTCCAGAGTTGGATGCCATCGTAGCGGTGACGAATGAAGTACACCACCAGGGTGGCTGCCAGGGGCAAGCTGACCAGGGCAAAGAGGACGCGATAGGCGCGGTTACCGATCCGGGCCTCTCCCCAGGGGCGAAGGGCTGCTAACCCACTGTGGGCTATGGCAAAGCCCAACAGCAGGCCTAACATAATCCAATGGCTAGTCATGTTGAGGGATTCTAGGGGGTTTGCACTAGGGTTTCACTAATGCGACGTTTGGCTTTGGGGTCAATGCCAATAATCCGCACATAACACTTGGGATAGGATCGCAACTGGGCTTCTAAGGTGCCGATCGCTTGGGAGAGGTTATGGCCTTGGATGGGAGTCCCGCTTTGCCAGGAACCGGTTTTAAAGCGGCGGGCGTTGGCATATTCCACCCCAATATGATAGCCCTGGCTGAGGAGGGACTGAATTTGGTTCACCACGTCGGAGGGGATGGCTCCGTTACTGGGGGAAGGCGCAGTGGAGCTAAAGGATGGGGAGGAGCTAGGGGCCGGGGCGATCGGCTTGCCTGAGTCTAGTCCTGCCGGTTTACCCCCTGGGGTTTGAATTAAGACTTCTAGCACCCGCCGACGGGCAGCCCGATCGATCCCCAAGAGGCGCACATATTCCCCTTGGTGCTCCTGTAAACAGGCTTGTAAACTGTCTAAAACATCCCGTTCCTGTTGGGACGCAAAGGGAGTACAGCTTTGCCAGGAACTGGTCTTAAAGCGACGGGGATCCGCGTGTTCGGTACCAATTTGATACCCTTGGGACAGGAGGGAGCGAACCCGATCGATAATCGTAGGATCAAGGGAAGAATGATTGCTCTGAGTTTGGCTAAAGCCGCCGTTATGTCCCGAATGCCCAGAATTATGTCCCTGATGATGGCCATTGCCCATGATCGGGCGGGAGGGATCTTGACGGACGGAACTCATGCAGGTGGGATTTTCAATGCAGCGGTAACCAATCCGCAGGGCATCATTAATATGCACCACATGGGCAGCAAAGGCTTGATCCTCAGGGCGTACATCGGGCAAGCGATCGGCCTGTTGCTGTAGGGTAATGACGGAGCCGGAGGGGACATATTTCCCTGGCGGAATTTCCACATCCTGAATTAAAACGTGCATCATCACGATGCAGCCGTTGCCAATATGGGCATTAAAAATAGTAGAGCGGAAGCCAATAAAACAGTTATCTCCCACATAGGCGGGGCCGTGGATCAGAGCCATGTGGGTAATACAGGTATTTTTACCAATCCAAACGGAGTAATTTTGTTGATTGTCTCCTAAGACCCGCCCCTGTTCTAAGCCGTGAATCACCACCCCATCTTGAATATTGGTATTCTCGCCAATAAAGAACGGTGTGCCCTCATCTGCCCGGATTGAAGTGCCCGGCGCAATCATCACTCCAGACCCTACCTGCACATCACCAATGAGATTAGAAAAGGAATGGACGAAAGCCGTTTCGTGGATTTGTGGCTCCGCCAAGGACTTAGCCCAAGGGGTAGGGGGAGCAACCTGATGGCGCAGGGGCATAAACGTAAGTCTCCTTAATCAATCCAAAAATTAGTTCCGCTGGCATTTTGCCCCCTAGTCTGCTCCATCGCATCCTCTGGACAGTATCGGCACCTGATCAGATGCGTTTGGTACAGGTGGGGACACAGAATCCGCAACAAGCGGGAAAACCAGGTATAGCGTCAGAGAAAATCATATCTTAAAAGGGATCCGGATTGAGCAACGATCGCCCCTACCCTGCCCCCGCATTCTTAATGGGGAACTGCTCCGGTCAGGTCAGGCAAGCGTTCGGATTCGTAACTTTGCATCCACGCGAGGAAATCCTGTTCCCGCCGAGGAGGGCTAAAGAGGTACCCTTGAAAAATTTCACACCCTGGACTGATTTACCCCTGATTGCATAGGCAAGGGTAGAGACATGAAGCTCATCCCAGCGAGTATTACTGGAGTTAAAGTGCAAGTTGAGATCGAGATTAATGAGTCCCACCAAGTCATAATCTGTAACCAGACCAATGAGGACATAATCTGCTTCAAAAATTTTGGCTAAACCTTTAACTAATTGTTCAAAAAAATCGTCTCCAATGGCAGAACTGGTTTCTTCCACTAGAAAATGCATGGCGTTTTCCAGTCGGGTTTGTTCCGTAATATCTTCATGGACGACCACCACTTCATTAACCCGATCCTGTTCCCAAAGGGGGTAAAGATAACCTCGGAGCCAATAGGATTTTAGGCTAGTACTCGGGCCAGTTTTATGGGGAATTTGATACTGTTTGGGTGTTAAGGATTGGGCAGTTCCCGTAAACCCTTCTTGGAGTTGTTCCTTCAGATCAAAGATGATGGGATAATGAGAGAAAATTTTCTGCCAAGCTGGATTGGTACGAATAGTTTGCCCTTGGCGATTAATAATTTGAATACTCAGGGGAGATTGCTCCACCAGAGACCGGAATCGATTTTCTGAGGAGACTAATTGCTCTTGGTATTCTCGGATGAGCAAAAAACTCATGGTTAAAATTAGACCAATCCACCCGAAGGGGCCGGGCTCCAAAATCTTTAGCACTCCCAGCCCAGCCAGGATCCCTAACGTTAAGCCGAAGAGGTATACAGTGCTGGGATGAGGATAGGATGTTGCACACTCAGACCTGATTCAGTTGCAGTATTCTCAACCTAGCGTACTTGGGTTAAGGAGATGTAAAAGCCCATGATACCGCAGGATGGATGGCGTTTGAGGGTCTATCGGGTTTTTGGAGTCTTACATGGCGATCAAGGAATTGTAAAGAAAGTATAAAAGGGGGTGACACCCCTCACCCCCTTTGCTATGATTAGTCTTATAGATGCACCCTGATGATCGGGGGAGTCACTTTAGTGGCTCTCCTTTTTTTATGCCTGTATTTTTATAACCCTGTTTTTGTAATGTTTTGATGCCCATGCCCGTGGGACAGAGGGATACAGAGGGGCGTTCCGGTGATGGGATCGGGGTAAATTCGGCATTTCAAGTTAAAAACCTGCTCCACTAACTGCTCCGTAACGATCGTTTCTGGCTCTCCCCTGGCGAATACCTGCCCCCCTTTCAGGGCAATGAGATAATCTCCATAACGACAGGCTTGATTGAGATCGTGCAAAACCATGACGATCGTGCGTTCCTGTTGTCGGTTTAACTGATAGAGCAGGTCTAGAATTTCGACCTGATGGGCCATATCTAGGAAGGTTGTGGGCTCATCTAAGAGTAAAATTTTGGGATTTTGCGCTAAAACTAAGGCAATCCAAGCCCGTTGCCGTTGTCCCCCGGAGAGGGTGTCTAAGGGACGATCGCTGAGATCACTTAAGTTTGTCAGATGTAAAGCCTGTTGAACCCAGTTTTCATCCGCTTTTGACCAGGGCTGTAACCATTTTTGATGGGGATAACGGCCCTGTTTAACTAATTCTTTGACGGTGATGCCCTCCGGGGCACTGGTATTTTGTAAGAGAATTCCTAGGGATTGGGCGATCGTGGTAGGGGTGTAGTCGGCTAAGGATTTTCCGGCGAGATAAACTACCCCTTCCCTCGGTTTTAATAACCGGGCTAACCCCCTCAAAAAAGTTGATTTGCCACAGCCATTTGGCCCGACTAAAACGGTAATTTTTCCCATTGGAAGGGTGAGGCTGAGACCTTCAATAACCAAGGCTTGAGGGTAACCTAGGGAGAGGTTTTGGGCGGCTAGCATTGGAATGGGGAATAGGGAATGGGGAATAGGGAATGGGGAATGGGGAATGGGGAATGGGGAATGGGGAATGGGGAATGGGGAATGGG
>DALYGI010000316.1:0-5259 GCA_031971595.1 Prochlorotrichaceae cyanobacterium CTOTU29312 | reverse complement strand
CTTTTTTCTTCCGCCACCCTAGCCAGATAATTCTGATAAATCTCATCACGCCGCCGCTCAATTTGACGATTCCGAATAATTTTTATTAACAAATCTTGTTGATCGATCGGCAACTGTTCCACAATCTCAATTGCTGCTGCAAGGGTAACCATCCCAAAATACTCCACCTATTTCAAGATTCCCGACTTGTTATCTGACGGTCAAAACTCAAACTCATCTGTAATTGTACAGAAAACTCGGGGATCTGGACATTGACGATTCTCTTAGCTTTCCTTGCGATCGCCATATTCATCACAAAAGGCCTTGACCCCCAGGTGCAACACCATGACCGTCACTGGATCGTTAGCGTTGTGGACAGGCCCTAACGCCCTAGCCTTTTTTCAGGAATTGGGGATGGGGTAAGGTATAGTGGATCTCTGCATTCTGTTGCCTTAAGGGAGTTTGCCCGTGCCTCAAACGTTAACTCAACCCTCATTGACCGCTGTGGATTTTTTGCAGCAAACCGATCCGGCTGTTGCTGGGATGCTCGACCGGGAGTTACATCGCCAGCAAACCCATTTAGAATTGATTGCCAGTGAAAATTTTACTTCCCCTGCGGTGATGGCAGCCCAGGGATCGGTACTGACCAATAAGTACGCGGAAGGATTGCCGGGTAAGCGATACTACGGTGGATGCGAGTTTATTGATGAAGTAGAACAACTGGCCATCGATCGGGCGAAGACGCTGTTTAATGCGGCCCACGCGAATGTGCAGCCCCACTCTGGAGCCCAGGCTAATTTTGCTGTGTTTCTGTCCCTGCTCAAGCCAGGAGACACGATTCTGGGAATGGATTTGTCTCACGGTGGCCACCTCACCCACGGTTCGCCAGTTAATGTGTCTGGTAAGTGGTTTAAGGTGGTGCAGTATGGGGTCAATAAGGAAACTGAACGCCTCGATTTTGACCAAATCCGCTCCCTCGCCCTGGAGCATCGCCCCCGCTTAATCATCTGTGGCTATTCCGCTTACCCCCGTGTGATCGAGTTCGATCGTTTCCGCTCGATCGCCGATGAAGCGGGTGCGTTATTGCTGGCAGATATTGCCCACATTGCGGGACTGGTGGCCACGGGCCATCACCCCAGCCCTATCCCCCACTGCGATGTGGTCACCACCACCACCCACAAAACCCTGCGGGGCCCCCGTGGCGGATTGATTTTGACTAGGGATGGGGAACTGGGTAAACAACTGGATAAGGCGGTTTTTCCGGGAACCCAAGGTGGCCCCCTAGAGCACGTCATTGCGGGGAAAGCCGTTGCCTTTGGGGAAGCCCTCAAGCCGGAATTTAAAGCCTATTCGGGGCAGGTGATTGCCAATGCCCAAGCCCTGGCCCAGCAGTTGCAGCAACGGGGGCTGAAGCCGGTGTCTGGGGGGACGGATAACCACCTGACCTTGGTTGATCTGCGCTCGATTGGCATGACGGGCAAACAGGCGGATCAATTGGTTAGCGGCATTAATATTACCGCTAACAAAAACACCGTTCCCTTTGACCCTGAATCTCCCTTTGTTACCAGTGGTTTGCGCCTAGGCTCCCCTGCCATGACCACTCGCGGTCTGGGTGAAGCAGAATTTACCGAAATTGCCAATATTATTGCCGATCGTCTGCTCAGTCCAGAGGATGAAGGGGTCAAAGAAAACTGCCGCCAGCGAGTCGCTACCCTGTGCGATCGTTTTCCCCTCTATACCCACCTGCGGGGCTAGGTAAACCCCCTCTAGCTTTAGGGATTGTGATTGCCGCATGAAAATCCCCCTTGACGCTCTTCCATCTTCTTCAGGATAATGCAAGGCCTAAGGGGGAGTGTGCCATTCAGGTGAGTCGTTAACCGGGATCACTCAACCAGCAGCAGTATTACGGCAAGGTAGCTAAGCTATGACCATTGAAGAATTTAAGCCTGGTTTAGAAGGAGTACCCGCAACACTCTCCTGCATTAGCTACGTGGACGGTAAACAGGGCTTGCTAGAGTATCGCGGCATTCCTATCCAAGACTTGGCAAACCACAGTAACTTTTTAGAAACCACCTACCTGTTAATTTGGGGAGAGCTACCCAGCCGCAAGGAATTAGAAGACTTTGAACATGAAGTCCGCTACCACCGCCGCCTGAAGTACCGCATTCGGGACATGATGAAATGTTTTCCCGAAAGTGGCCACCCCATGGATGCCCTCCAATCCTGTGCCGCAGCGTTGGGGCTTTTCTATTCCCGCCGTGCATTGGATGATCCCACCTATATTCGGGATGCGGTGGTTCGCTTGGTGGCCAAAATCCCCACCATGGTTGCGGCTTTTCAACTGATGCGGAAGGGAAATGATCCCGTCCAACCCTCCGATGCCCTGGATTACTCCGCCAACTTCCTGTATATGCTCAATGAGCGGGAGCCGGATGAACTGTCAGCACGGATTTTTGATATTTGTCTGATTCTGCATGCGGAACATACCATTAATGCCTCCACTTTTTCCGCTATGGTGACCGCTTCCACCTTAACGGATCCCTATGCGGTGATTGCCTCAGCGGTGGGAACCTTAGCTGGCCCGCTCCACGGTGGTGCCAACGAAGAAGTGCTGGAAATGCTGGAAAATATTGGTTCTGTGGAAAATGTGCGCCCCTTTGTGGAAGATTGCATTGAGAAGAAACAACGCATTATGGGCTTTGGGCACCGGGTGTATAAGGTGAAGGATCCCCGTGCGGTTATTCTACAGGAACTAGCGGAAAAGCTGTTTGAACGCTTTGGCAGTGATTTGTACTATGGCATTGCCCTAGAACTGGAGAAAGTGGTTTCTGAAAAACTAGGTCATAAGGGGATTTATCCCAATGTGGATTTCTATTCCGGTCTGGTCTATCGCAAATTGGGGATTCCCACGGATTTGTTTACCCCAGTGTTTGCCATTGCTAGGGTAGCGGGTTGGTTAGCTCACTGGAAAGAGCAATTAGGCGAAAACCGCATTTTCCGTCCTACCCAAATTTATACCGGTGAGCATAATCAATCCTATATCCCTTTAGAAAAGCGACCGGATAAACTGGATATGGATTTGATCATCCCCGCCACGGAAGAAGATTAATTCTCTTCATCTGAATGGGTATAAACCCTGGTTCTTAACTCCTGAGACTTAAAAAAGCCACGGCTTCAACGTGGGCAGTTTGGGGGAAAAAGTCTGCGGGTTGCACACGGGTTAACTGATAGGTTTCCCCAGCACAGAGGAGTTGCAGATCCCTGGCCAGGGTTGCGGGGTTACAACTCATATACACCAGGCGCTGGGGACGAATCCTCAGCAGGGTTTCGAGTACCTGACGATCGCAGCCTTTCCGGGGAGGGTCTAAAACCACCAGATCAGGACAGAAGGGAAGTTCTGGCAGCACGGTTTCCACCGTTCCTTCTTCAATTTGGACTTGGGTTAAGCCGTTGAGGGCCGCATTTTCCCGGGCTTGAATCACGGAACGAGCATAACTTTCGATCCCGATTACGGAGCAGCCTAGTTTCGCCAAGGGTAGGGTTAGGGTACCAATGCCACAGTAGGCATCGACGATCGTTTCGGTGCCGGTTAGCTGCAATTCCTCCAGGATGACCCCTAGTAATTGTTCCGCTTGGTCTGTATGGACTTGAAAAAAAGTATCCGATCGCAGCCGGAGGCGTAGCCCGCACCACTGATCTTCAAGGTATTCTTGCCCTGCCAGGCAGAGGGTGTCTCGTCCAAAAATCGTATTGGTGCGCTGGGAATTATGGTTCAAACAGACCCCCACCACCTGGGGATACCGATCGCACCAGTGGGCCGCCTGTTCAGACAATCCGGGCAGATGGGATTCACGACTGACCAAGGTGATTAACACCTGCCCCGTCTGCCGGGCAATACGGAGGGACAGGTGGCGCAATGCCCCTTGGTGGCTGGTTTCATCGTAAATAGTCCACTGCTCAAGGTCTAGCTTCAATTCCGCTAAAAAGGGATCTAAACGATCGTCCTGAATTGGGCACTGATTGAGATTGACCAGCCGATGACTCTGCTTGCGATAATAGCCCGCCTGCACTTGACCCGTGGCCGATCGGCCTAGGGGATAGGTGACTTTATTGCGATAGTGAAAAAATTGAGGATTAGGTAACAGGGGATCAACGGGGGGATCCTGAAACTGCCCAATCCGCTCTAAAGCGTCCATAACCTGTCGGTGCTTCGCCCGTTGTTGTGCTTCATAACGGAGGTGTTGCCACTGACAGCCGCCGCACTTATCCGCCACAATACACTCCGGGCGCTGACGATCGGGGGAGGGCTCTAGGAGTTTCACGACTTGGGCATGGGCATAACGGGGCTTGACCCGCACCAAACGAACCTGCACCCGATCCCCCGGTGCCGTATCCGGCACAAAAACGACTCTAGAAGTCCCAGACGGCTCCGAGGATACCACCGGCCAGCGTCCCACTCCATCTCCCTGATCCATCAGATCCGTGATCTGAAGGTCTAAGAGACTCCCTTGCTGCCACTCATTTTGCGGGGAAACCGTCATCCGTTATGGCTCACGTTTAGACCTCATGTTTTAGGGGTACTGAAGGGCAAACCGCGAGATTAATTAGACCGGGAAACCACGCGAGGTTGGCGTACCGACACCCGATAGGGTTCCACCGCATCAGTGTAGTGGATGGGCATTACGGCATCCACGTTTTCGTGGGGGCGAGGAATAATAACCCAGGTTTCCAGGGTTCCACCGGGAGTATTTTTCGCAGCTTCAATGCCCGCTTCCATCGCGGTCTTCACTTCAGACACATCGCCGCGAATATTGACCACCCAACGAGCACTCCCGGCACGAATATGCCCCACCAAGGTCACTCGCCCCGCTTTCACCATGGCATCGGCTGCTGCCAAAACAGGGGGAAAACCTCTGGTTTCTAAGGATCCGACCGCTTCTAAAGACATGCGTTTACTCCACTGTTGGGGATAGATTAGATTTTATGATTTTAAGATAAAGTGGTCACCCTGGCCCGTTGTTTCCTTGTCCCTCTTGTTCCCAGCCAGGCTTAAATTCGGGAAAAGTACCAAGCTCAGATAATGGAATTCGATAAGATAGGAACCACCCCCCTGCGTCTGAGGTGAATTATGACGATTGCGCCAGAGACCATGACCCCAGAAATCATTACCCCAGAGACTATTACATCAGAACCGATCATGACAGAAACGATCGTTTCGCCCCTTTCCCAATCCGTTGCCTGGGTTGATGATGAGCAATTACCCGGATCCGCTGAACTTCC
>DALYGI010000315.1:0-5260 GCA_031971595.1 Prochlorotrichaceae cyanobacterium CTOTU29312 | reverse complement strand
GTTGTCATGGTTTTTTATGATTGCGAGAAATGTATTGCCCTTGCGGACATCCCTACTCTAACCCGACTGTTTGATTTTGTAAAGATTTATTACAAAACTTATTACAAAAAATTTGGATTACACTACTACGGATGGCAATGGCCTCACGGGAGAGAGTTAGGACGCTTCCGCCTCTCCACTTTCCACCCCTCCACCTCTCCACTTTTCCCGTTCCGCTATGAATGGTTCCGAACTGCACCAGCTTATTTTTCAGAAATGGGGGCGATCCTATGATGTGCAATTACGGCGGGTGCAAAATCGCATCTACCTTCAGATTATGTGGAAATACCTAGAACAAGCCTCGTTTCCCCTTAGTGAGCCCGCATACCACGATCGTTTACAGCGTATGGCGAGCCATCTGACGGAATTACAAGTGGTAGAGCAGGTGCAGGAGTTTATTACTCAGACCTCCGATCGGCCACGGGTGGGCAAGGCGGTCAGTGTGCCTCTGGTCTTAACGTTGGGGGGCCGTTCTGCGGAATGGTTGGTGGAGTAGGCTGGACGGGAACCGGAATAGAGCCGAATTTTCCCGTAATCATCACCATTTGCTTTACAAAACTTTAGAATCCAAAAAGCTTACTGGGTAAGGGTTTGAGCAGAGCGATCGTTCTAAAACTGCTAAAATATTGCTGAACCGTGATGAAAGGCTTGACCTTGATAGCCACTGAGTTATAGATTCACAGAGGTCTAGTCAATCATACCCCGGTAATCCTAATGACCTGTGATTTAGCCCAACAACTGCGGGAGGGAACCAAGCAATCCCACACCGCCGCAGAAAATACCGCTTATATGAAGTGCTTTCTCAAAGGCATTGTGGAGCGGGAGCCCTTTCGTAAGCTTTTAGCCAACCTTTATTTTGTCTACAGTGCCCTAGAGCAAGAGTTACAACAGCATCAAGACCACGAAATTTTGGGGAAAACCTACTTCCCTGAACTGAACCGCGTTCAAAACTTAGAGCGGGATCTGGAATTTTACTACGGCGAGAACTGGAAAGCGGCAATTGCCCCCTTACCCGAAGGCGAAGTATATGTGCAGCGCATTCACGAAGTTGCCGCCACCGATCCCCTCCTGCTCATTGCCCACGCCTACACCCGCTACCTCGGTGATTTATCCGGTGGACAAGCCCTTCAGAAAATCATCCGATCGGCCCTGAAACTGCCAGACAACCAGGGCACCGCCATGCACGAATTTGAGCAACTGCCCACCCCGGAAGACAAACGGGCCTTCAAGGAACGCTATCGAGACACTTTAAATAGCCTGCCCCTCGATGCCGACACCATCCAACGCATCGTCGCCGAAGCCAACCACGCCTTCCATCTCAACCGGGACGTAGTACACGGCTTAGAAGATGAAGTCAAAGCCGCGATCGGCGATCACGTTTTCGACTTACTCACCCGCCAAGACATCCCCGGAGCCACCGAGCGCCCATCTTCTGCGGGCATGGTAGCGATCGTTTAGAAATAATTTTGAGTTTTGAGTTTTGAGTTTTGAGTTAGATAATTCAGGATGTAGATTTAAAGCTAGGGTCGAGACCCTCGGATCCTACAAATCCAAACCTAAAAATTCAAAATTCTTTCCTCATCATTCAACACTCAAACTTATCCCTAACTCAAAATTCCAATTCAATTCAAAACTCAAAACTCAACACTCAAAACTATCCCCTATCCCCTCCCTCAAAACTCAACACTCAACACTCAAAACTTATGAAACCCACCCTCCCTACCGTCCAATTTAACGCTCAGTTACTAAACAAATACGATCAACCCCTACCCCGCTACACCAGTTACCCCCCCGCCACTGAGTTAAAGGATACTTTTGATAGTCATGCCTATTACAAAGCCCTGGCTGATTTAAACCAGCGATCGTCTCCCCTTTCCTTGTATTTTCATATTCCTTTTTGCCAAAGTGCTTGTTATTTCTGTGGTTGTAATGTCATTGTTTCTAACAATAAAAATATTGCCCAAACCTATTTAGATCATCTTATTCAAGAGGTGGAACAAACCACTGCACGGGTTAATACTCGTAAGCCGGTGGTGCAAATGCATTGGGGCGGTGGTACACCCAATTATCTAACGATCGCTCAGGTGGAGCAGTTGTGGGCCACGATCGAGAAGCATTTTGAGTTTGATTCTAAGGCGGAAATCTCCATTGAAATTAATCCCCGTTATGTGGATCGGGACTATATTCAAGCCTTGCGTAAAATTGGCTTTAATCGGGTGAGTTTTGGTATTCAAGATTTTAACCCTCAGGTACAAGAGGCGGTGAATCGGGTTCAGCCTAGAGAACTATTGTTTAATGTGATGGACTGGGTTCGCACGGCGGATTTTGATAGTGTCAATGTGGATTTAATCTATGGTCTGCCCTATCAAACCCTGGAAACGTTTTCAGAAACCATTGAAAATACGATCGCTTTGAACCCCGATCGGTTAGCCATTTTTAACTTTGCCTATGTGCCTTGGTTAAAGCCCATTCAAAAGAAAATTCCCCTAGATGCTTTGCCCTCTGGAGAGGAAAAATTAGAAATTCTGCAAATGGCGATCGCTCGCCTGACCCACAGTGATTATGTATACATTGGCATGGATCACTTTGCTAAACCCAATGATGAGTTATCCATAGCTCAGCGCAATGGGGAAATGAAGCGCAATTTCCAAGGCTATACCACGCTTCCCGATGCGGAATTACTAGGATTTGGTTTGACTTCCATTAGTATGTTGCACGATGCTTATTACCAGCATCATAAAAAACTCAAAGACTACTACCAAGCGATCGAGAATCAGGAACCCCCCATCGAAATAGGGGTACGCCTCCATCGGGAAGATATTCTGCGCCGGGAAGTGATTATGCAGTTAATGTGTCACTTTGAACTCTCGAAGGCGGAAGTAGAAGCTCAGTTTCATCTCGATTTTGATACCTTTTTTGCCACGGAATTGGCGGAATTAAAACGGCTCGAAACGGATAATTTAGTCCGTATTCATGACGATCGGATTGAGGTTACCCCCTCCGGTCGGTTGTTAATTCGTAATGTGGCTGCTGTCTTTGATGAGTATCTGCGCGATCGAATTATTGCTAACTTCTCCCGGGCCATTTAGGTCTTTGGTATTGAGTCATTGATTAGGTACTTATCATGCGTTTATCAGGCATTTAGGAAAGAATCACCATGCGAATTCTACTGATTCAACCCAACTATCACTCTGGTGGGGCGGAAATTGCGGGGAACTGGCCCCCCAGTTGGGTGCCCTATGTGGGCGGCGCACTCAAAACCGCAGGCTTTACGGAGGTGCGTTTTATTGATGCCATGAGTAACCACATTGAGGATGCTGAACTGGCGATCCAAATCCAGGAGTATCAACCGGATGTGGTGCTGGCCACGGCGATCACTCCCATGATTTACAAGTCCCAAAGTACCCTCAAATTAGTCAAAGAGGTACGCCCCCAAGCGAAGGCCATTATGGGGGGGATTCACCCTACCTATATGTATCGGGAAGTGTTTCAGGAAGCCCCCTGGGTTGACTACATCATCCGAGGCGAGGGGGAAGAGATTACGGTTAATCTCCTGCGATCGATTCAGGAGGGGACAGACCTAGAGGATCGTCGGGGTATCCTGGGCATTGCCTTTTTAGAAAATGGCAAAATTGTCGCCACCCCGGCCCATCCCCCCATTAAAAACCTCAACACCCTTACCCCCGACTGGACGCTTTTAGAGTGGGATAAATACATTTACACCCCCTTAAACACCAGGGTTGCCGTGCCCAACTACTCCCGTGGCTGTCCCTTCCGGTGTCGTTTTTGCTCCCAGTGGAAATTTTGGCGCAAGTACCGCTCCCGATCGCCTCAGCATTTTGTGGATGAAATCGAGCGCTTAGTGCGGGATCACAACGTGGGCTTTTTCATTCTGGCGGATGAAGAACCCACCATTAATAAGTCCCGCTTCATTGCCCTCTGTGAGGAACTGGTGAAGCGCGATCTCGGCATTCAGTGGGGCATTAATACCCGCGTTACGGATATTTTACGGGACGAAAAGGAACTGCCCCTGTACCGCAAGGCGGGTCTGGTTCACGTTTCCCTGGGTACCGAAGCCGCCGCCCAACTGAACCTCAACCTCTTCCGCAAAGAAACCACGATCGCAGACAACAAGCGGGCGGTGCAACTGCTGCGGGACAACGGCATTCTCGCCGAAGTCCAATTCATTATGGGCCTGCCCAACGAAACCCCAGAAACGATCGAAGAGACCTATCGCATGGCGCGGGACTGGGGCGCAGACATGGCCAACTGGAATATGTACACCCCCTGGCCCTTTTCAGAACTGTTCCAAGACCTAGCGGACAAAGTGGAACTGCGGGACTACTCCCAATATAATTTCGTGACTCCCATCCTCAAGCCTGACCACATGAGCCGGGAAGAAGTCCTCAAAGGGGTACTCCGCAACTATGCCCGCTTCTACGGCTGGAAATTCTGGGAGTACTGGTGGGAAGGAGATGGTTTCAAACGTCGTTACCTCTTGGGCTGTCTCTGGGCTTTTGTCAAAACCACCCTCAACAAACGGTTCTACAACCTGCAACGGGTCAAACAAAAAGGCTTCCGCACGGAAATCGAATTTGGGTTTGACGAATCCCGCATCCTCACCCCAGAGCAACTGGCCGCCCAAAAGACTGGCACCGCCGACATAGACTTCGCCGGAACGATCGCCGCCTGTGGTGCCCCCAACTCCCTGCCCACCTTCCAAAACGAAGTGTCAGAACTTCCCATCTATCCCCAATCGATCATCCAAGTGGCGATCGTCGAGGCGGATCAACCCACGCGGCTACAACTGCGTAATGACCTACGGGCGCAAGAGGGCATTGAAGTGGCCAGCGAAGCCACCAACGGTGAAACCGGCGTTGTCCTGTTGGAATCCATCGACGTAGACGTAGCCGTAGTGGATGCCAGTCTGCCAGACATGGACATTGCCAAATTTATCCGTCAAGCCCGCAAAGTTCAAACCACCTCCTACGTCATCCCCTCCCGCATTCTTGTCCTCTCCGACCAGGACAGCCAGTTAGCGGATGCCCTAGCCGCCGGAGCCGATGGCATTTGCCACAAACAAGTGCCGATCGCCCAACTTGCGGAAGCGGTTCATACCCTGCAACGCACGGGCAAATACCAAGATCCCACGGTTAACCTGCCTGCACTGGTTGGGGTTGGGGAGTAGGGTTGAGTTTTGAGTTTTGAGTTTTGAGTTAGG
>DALYGI010000314.1:0-5267 GCA_031971595.1 Prochlorotrichaceae cyanobacterium CTOTU29312 | reverse complement strand
GGCGAAATTAGCCTTAAAATCTCTGGGAGCGGAGGAAGATCCGAAGAAAAAAGGCAAGACCAAAACTATTTTGTTTTTGGGGAGAACGGAAATCGAAACGATCGCTGATATTCTGATTAAAAATTGGGAGGCGATCGTCCCTCAATTGAAGGGTGACAAAGCGGAACTCCCACAAAATATCAAGAAACTGATGGAAAAGTCGTTGGCAACCACAGGCAAACCGGGGGATGTGGCATTGTTTGGTCGGATGATGGCATCCTTGCCTTCGGTGAATGTGGATGCAGCGGTACAGATGGCTCATGCCATTAGTGTTAACAAATTGCAGCAGGAGTTTGATTTTTTCACAGCGGTGGATGATTTGAGTGATACCCACGATCTCGATTCTGGGGATGATGCGGGGGCGGATCACCTGGGAGAAACGGGGTACAACAGTTCCACGTACTACCGTTTTACGGTGCTAGATACGGCACAACTGAAGCACAATTTAGGCAGTGAGGAACACCTTTCTGAGATTACCCAAGCCTTTGCAGAAGCATTTATTCGGGCGATTCCTACGGGGCATCAAAATAGTTTTGCGGCCCATAGTCTTCCGGCTGCGGTGATGATTGTGGTACGGGAGGGACAACCCGTTTCTTTGGTGGATGCGTTTGAAGATCCGGTTAGTCCTAAAAATGCTAAGGGCTTATTGGCCAATGCGGTTTCCCAGTTAGATACCCACTGGAATGATCTCAAAATGATGTATGGATCGAAGGGGGTTAAATTTGCGGGCATTGTTACCCGTAGTCAGTTTTCAAGTTCTCTGAACTCTTTAGCTTCCATCAAAAAAGAATCGATTGAACAGTTAGTAACAGAAGCGATCGTTGCTACTTTTGAAATGAATGGAGGGCAGTAAGATGGCAACGTTACTGTTACGAATGCGATCGCCTTTGATGAGTTGGGGTGATCATAGTCAATTTACGATTCGAGATACCCGCCGAGAGCCTACAAAATCTGCGGTGATTGGGTTACTCTGTGCGGCTTTGGGTCGTCCCCGTTGGCAACCGGTTGAGGATTTAGCCGCCCTGAAAATGGGGGTTAGGGTCAATCAGGAAGGGGTTGTCCAGATGGATTACCATACTGTTATGGATGGGATCAAGGCTGATGGTGGTTCTGGGGGCACTGTCATTAGTCATCGTTACTATGTTGCGGATGCAGATTATCTAGTTGGGTTAGAAAGTGACGATCGCAACTTTCTTGAACAGTTGGATACTGCCTTAACCAATCCCGTTTGGCAGCTTTATTTCGGACGAAAAAGTTTTATTCCCAGTTGCTCAGTTCAAGTGGGCATTGAGGATAAACCCTTAACCGAAGCCTTGCACTATGTTCTGCCTAAACGATCGAGCGCTCTGAAACGCATACCCGATCGTTTGCGCTGTGTGGTTGAAGTGTCTGGCAGTGCGGATGTGCGCCAGGATGTGCCCATTAATTGGAAAAAACGGCTTTTTGGGAGTCGTTGTGTAGATACTCATTATCATCTGGAAAAGTGCCTATGTTTCTCTCCAAGTTAGTATTGAATGAACGAAATCGCCAGGTACAGTATGACCTAGGCAATGCCCATCGGTTACATCAGCAAATTATGCACGCTTTCCCGGATGAGGCCGATCGTCATGCTGATGGGGATTGGAATCCTCGGCAGGTGTGGAATGTACTTTTTCGGCAGGAGCCGGATAGTGCGGTGATTTTAGTGCAATCGGATATTGAGCCAAATTGGTCTATTTTACCGGAGCGATATTTAGACGATCGCCTGGATAGACCTGTGGATCAAAAGCCATTTGTGCTAACCTCCGAAATTTTGGAACAGCGTAGAATTTTTCAGTTTCGGCTGAAGGCAAATCCTAGCAAACGGGACAAGAAAACAGGAAAAACTGTAGGTTTATTGAAGCCAGATGATCAATTAAATTGGCTAAAAAATCAAGGCGATCGGTCTGGGTTTAAACCTCATAATGTGATGGTTATTCCTACACCGGATATTTTTGGCAAGAAGCAGGGGGCAAGACCAATTCAGATTAAAACGGTGTTGTATCAGGGACTATTAGAGGTCACAGATTCAATTCTGTTTCTGTCTGCGCTTCAGCAGGGCATCGGTCGAGGCAAGTCCTACGGTTGTGGTTTGCTTTCTATTGCTAAATATGGCTGAGTATTTGATAACCCTCAGTCTGAACTACACGATCGCTTTGCCGTCTTCTCATCTGATCACGGTGAAGTTATGATGAATCAATGTACAATGGCATAAATTTTGAGGAATTGAACCGGAATGTATACTTTTTCTTTACCTTATCCCAATGATTTACTCATTATCTCTGGCAAATCTCCCCCAGAGTTAGAAGCGGAATTAGTCTTCTTACTTGCGGTCAAACTTTTTGAACTGCGCCGCTTGTCGTTAGGAAAAGCAGCCGAATTTTGCAATATGGGAAAAATTCGATTTATGTACGAACTTGGGCGCTTACAAATCCCAGTTATCAATCTAGATGATGATCAAATTGCCGATGAGTTACGAGATGACTAACTCTGCGATCGTTACTGATAGTAGTCCTTTAATTGCCCTCGCCATTATTGAGCAATTGGAACTTCTTCCTCAACTGTATCAATGTATTCTAATTCCCCCAGCCGTTTGGGAGGAAGTAACTATCAAAGGAATGGGGCTTCCTGGTGCTAAATCCATTAGCCAGGTGCAGTGGCTTCAAGTTAAGTTACCTCCGCCAGAAGGAGTGTCTGCATTATCAATTTTGGTCGATCGGGGCGAGGCTGAAGCCCTAGCCTTAGCGCAGATAATTCCAAACAGCATAGTATTACTGGATGATGCTCAGGCAAGACGAGTTGCTGAACGCTTAGGTATCCCTAGAATTGGGACGCTAGGTATTTTACGACGGGCTAAAAATCTGGGTTTGATTGATAAGGTTAAGCCTTACATTGAACGACTTGAAGCGAGCGGCATTTACATTCATATCAATGTAATTAAAGCAGTTTTATCTGACCTAGGTGAACTGTAGATTTTTTGAATTTGAAAACCTTCTCCCCCAGTCTTTCCCCTACAAAATCATGATTACCCAACGTACCCTCCCCAAAATTCGAGATAGCATCAGCTTTCTTTACTTCGATCGCTGCATCGTAGAACAGGATGCCAATGCGATCGCTATTTTCCAAAAAGACACTAAGTACCAGATTCCCTGTGCTAACCTTTCCACTCTGCTGCTGGGGCCAGGCAGTCGGATTACCCACGCGGCCCTGAAAACCCTGGGTAAAAATGGCTGTCAGGTACAGTGGGTCGGGGAAGATAGCTTTCGGTTTTATGCCGATGGCAACAACACTAAGCGCAGTGTGACCCGGCTGTACCACCAGGCAAACCTATGGGCAGACCCGCAAAAGCGCCTGGAAGTGATTCGGGCGATGTATCAGTTTCGCTTTGCGGAAACTCTGGCGGCAGATCTGACCCTGCAACAGATCCGAGGTTTAGAAGGAGTACGGGTCAGAAATACCTATGCTCAGTGGAGTAAAGCCACGGGGGTAGAGTGGCAGGGCCGCAATTACACGCCAGATAGTTGGTTTACGGCGGATCCCATTAACCGCGCTCTGTCCTCGGCGAACAGTTACCTCTATGCGGTCTGCCAAGCTGCCCTCACTGCGGTGGGGTATTCTCCTGCTTTTGGGTTTATCCATACCGGCAAACCCCTATCTTTTGTTTACGATGTCGCGGATCTGTACAAGCATGAAACTACGATTCCGGCTGCCTTTGAAACGATCGCTGCTCTGAATACACCGGAGGAAACGACAGTACGGGCAAAGTGTCGGGAGAAGTTTTCTAAAGCGAAGCTCATGCGACGGCTCATTAAAAATGTGGATGAGGTGTTGGGCTACGGCGATCGTTCTGCGGCGGAGGAAGCCCCCACGATCGGTTTTCTTTGGGATGACCAGGTGGAATGGGTGGAAGGCGGTCAAGATTGGCTGGCCAATGTGCCCGTAGCCCTACCGGATCTGCCAACTTTTGTGGAGGAGGAACTGGATTATGATTGTGCTGATTCTTGAGAAGGTTTCTCCGAGCTTACGGGGAGAGGTTAGCCGTTGGTTATTTGAGGTGAAAGCAGGTGTCTTTACGGGCAAGCTTTCGGCACTGGTGCGGGATGATCTCTGGGATCATATCGCCGGGAAGTTAGGCAATGGCTCGGCGCTGCTCATTCATTCTACGAACAATGAACAGGGTTTTCAGGTTCGTGCTTTGGGCGAGGGTTCACGGCAGTTTGAAAATATTGATGGCATCCTCTTACCCGGAATACCGGCGAAATCTGGCAAGTAGGGAGGGGAGAATGCTGTTGCTGATTGTTGATGTGGAAACGACAGGGACAAATCCCCAGTGCGATCGGGTGTTGGAATTGGGGGCAATTTTATATTCGGTACCGGAGCAAACTACAGTTGCTCAGGTTTCGACACTTATTCCCAGTTTCGATAATCCAGTGGAATCGATTAATGGGATTGTCCCCAGCGCAACGCAGCGGGTTGGTCAAACTTATGCAGCGGCTTTAGGGCTGTTTGAGGTTTATTTGGCACAGGCAGATTATCTAGTGGCTCACAATGCGGATTTTGACCGTCAGTGGTTTGGGAAGGCTCCTCTCCCGAACAGCCCTAAGCATTGGCTCTGTACAGCTAAGGATTTTGTCTGGCCAAGGGTCAGGCGCAAAAAGGTTTCGTTGAGTTCTTTAGCTCTGAGTTATGGCATTTCAGGGATAATCCGGCATCGCGCCCTTGCGGATTGCCAGATTATTGCGGCGGTTTTTGATCGGGTGCATCCGTTGGAGAATTTTGTTCAGCAAGCGATCGAGCGATGCTTGTGCCCCCAACCGGGAAATTCCGTTGCCGAGGTGTAGGTGGACACTCTAATGCTTGGAACTCTCTCTCCAGGAGAAAGACAGCGTTTTTTTAGCCGGGATTTACCGAAAGTCCAGAAAGACTTACAGGGCTATTCTCAGCAAAAAACAACGTAATTCTCGGTATTATAGAAGCATATTCCCCACACCCGTGGGGGTGAACCGTTAACTAAAGCTCAATTGCAAGCTAAGCTACGATATTCCCCACACCCGTGGGGGTGAACCGTTTTGGCAACGGGCTCTGATCTGATCAATGTGGGATATTCCCCACACCCGTGGGGGTGAACCGGAAGATACCGACGAACCCGCGATCGTTACTCAGGATATTCCCCACACCCGTGGGGGTGAACCGGGCGGGTGACAGCAGGG
>DALYGI010000313.1:0-5271 GCA_031971595.1 Prochlorotrichaceae cyanobacterium CTOTU29312 | reverse complement strand
TGATCAAAAAAGTCTGATTCTCCACCAGCAGGAGACACCCCGATTAAGCGGGCATCCCGTGCTTTGGCTTCTTGGGCGTTGGATAATACTTTGTCGTATACCACCCCTGGCACGGCGATCGTTACCACGGGGACTTTGGAATCGAGGAGGGCGATGGGGCCGTGTTTCATTTCGCCAGCGGGGTAGCCTTCGGCGTGGATGTAGCTGATTTCTTTGAGTTTTAAAGCGCCTTCTAGGGCAATAGGGAAGTTAATCCCCCGGCCCAGAAAGATGAAGTCCTGGGTTTCTACAAACTGATGGGCCAGGGTTTCGATCGCTTTTTCCTGGGTACTCAGCAGGTGTTCCATCTGGGCGGGGATCTGCTGCAAGGCCCGCAAAAGGTGCAGAATTTGGTCTAGGGGTAAGTTCTGGCGGTAAAGGGCTAAATCAATGGCTAGGGCATAAAAGGCTAGGAGTTGGGCGGTAAAGGTTTTGGTGGCGGCTACCCCCACTTCAATCCCGGCGGGGGTAATGATTAAATCCTGAACCGTGTGCCCTAGGGTGCTTTCGGAGCGGTTGGTAATGCCAATCAGCCGAACCCCATAGCGATCGTCTCCGGTTTGGCTGACCTTGTGGGTGCGGCGCTCCCGTTCCCGCTCTAGGGCGGCCAGGGTATCAGCGGTTTCACCGGACTGGGTAACCCCAATGGTGAGGGTGTTGGGCACTAAGGGCGTTGGGGCATAGCGGAACTCCGACGCATAATGGACGGTGGTGGGAATCCCCGCTAGCTGCTCTAGTAAGTAGCGCCCCACCAAACTGGCGTGCCAACTGGTACCACAGGCCAAGATCTCAATCTGTTGGAGATCCGTATAGAGGGCGGGATTGAGGGGCAGGTTGACCAGTTTCTCCTCTGGAGCAGAGGTTTCTAGATTAAAATAAGCCCCCAAACAGGCGCGGATCACACTGGGTTGTTCGTGAATTTCCTTGAGCATGAAGTGGCGAAATCCCTGTTTTTCCACCGCACTGGGGTTCCAGTCCAGGGTACGGGGGTGCTTGCGGAGACGATCGCCCTGGAGGTTGTAGAGTTCTACGCCGAGGGGGGTGAGTTTGGCAATTTCCCCATTGTCTAAGGACAGCACGGTTTGGGTATGGTTGGCGATCGCGGTGGTATCGGAAGCGCAGAACAGTTCTCCTTGACCAAAGCCAATGACCAGCGGGGCCTGTTGTCGCACCAAAATTAACTCGTCGGGATAATCCAGACTAATCACCCCTAGGGCAAAGGCTCCCTCCAGGTGTCCCACGGCCCGACGCACGGCCTCCAACAGGGGGGAAAAGGGCAGGGGTGTTTCCTGTTCAATCTCTTTTAACAGATCCGCCACCAGATGGGGAATGACCTCCGTATCCGTTTCGCTGAGGAAGTGATAGCCCTTCGCCTCTAGCTTTTCCCGCAAGTCCCGGTGGTTTTCCACAATGCCATTTTGTACCACCGCCAGCCGTTGCCCCATATCCCGGTGAGGGTGAGCGTTATGTTCCTCCGGTTTGCCATGGGTGGCCCAGCGGGTATGACCAATGCCCACTTGACCAGGGCAGGGGGCTTCCTGAAGCTTATTGTGCAGGTTAAAGAGCTTGCCCTTGGCCCGAATGCAGTGGAGATGTCCCGGCGCGATCGTAGCGATACCGGCGGAATCGTAGCCGCGATACTCTAATTTCCGTAACCCGTCTAGTAAAATCTCCGACGCTGCCTGATGGCCGATATACCCCACAATGCCGCACATAAGCGCAACCCCCTACCACAGAAATGATTTGTGGGTTATGGTAGCCCGTCCCTGCGGTTTTGCCTAGCGTGAAGCCCCTTCTATCCCTATACCAGTTCGGCTAAAAACTGCTCCATGGCCTTAAGACCGTCCCAACTCACCTCATGGCCCGCATCCATCTCCCGGTAGGTCAGGTTCAACTCCACAGGGGCGTTTTGCAAAAATTTCTGCACTTCGTGGGCCGCTTGAATGGGCACCACCCGATCTTGGCGACCGTGAACCACCAAAATACGCGGCGGTGGCGTAGCGATCGTTACCAAATCTAGGGAGGGGTGCAAATAGCCGCTTAAAATCATTAGCCCCGCCAGCGGCAGAGATAGCCCCACATCTAGGGACATCGCCGCCCCCTGGGAAAACCCGCCCAGCACGGTGCGACTGAGGGGAACCCCCGATCGTTCCTCCAAGGAAGAAACCCAGTGCAACACGGTGCGGCGACTTTCCAACAAACCTGGCCAGTCCGACTGTTCCAGGTCATACCACATCCAGCCCTCTGGCGCATGGGGATGGGCAAAAAGACCATTGAGACAATAAAGATTCCAGCCCTGGGGGGTAAAATAATCTTGGAGAGCCGCCAAATCCTGGGCATTGGAGCCCCAACCATGGAGCAACACCAGATTTTTACCTAAAGCCAAGTCATCCCCATCGGGTTGAGAAGCTTGAGAGGATGGAATGGAAATGACCTTTAATTCAGAGCCTTCAGACCATGCAAAAGCCATTGGGGTTATTTCAACTTCTGTTTCACAAACTGGAGAACCTGGGCTAATTGTTGCTTCAGCTTGCCCACCTCTGCTTCCAAATGTTCAACCTTCGCCGTGAGCGCAGCGATCTGGGCTGTGGACTCTCCGGTAACTACGGCAGCATCCACAGGGGGCGCGGCGGTGGGGGCAATGGCAGCGGGCCGCTTCCGGGCCTTTTGCATCGCGGACTTAATCGCCGCCATGAGATCGCTCTTTTCAAAGGGCTTCTCAATAAATTCAAAAAATTCAAAGGGTTCAGACAGTTTTTCCGTAACTTCTTCCTTCCGCCCCGACATCACCACCAGGGGAATGCGCTGAAGGACATCATCCGCCTGAACGTGTTGGAAAACTTCCCAGCCACTCATCTTCGGCAGAATAAAGTCCAACATAATCAAATTAGGATGTTCCTGTTTAATCAGGTTAAGCCCTTCCACCCCATCTTTAGCCTCTAGAAGCTCAAAATCACCCTTCGGCAACATTTCGTTAACACGCATCCGAATAACTCGGCTGTCGTCAATAACCAAGATCTTGTGGGCTGACACAACTGAACTCCTCAATACCGAGTTTTATTAATCCTACGGAGATAGCACCGTAACCGACTGCTTGTGAAGTTTAACCCGTTTTACCCCGATCGGCTAGAGATTGCAAGGGCCTGACCCGAACTTTCCCGCTCGATCGAGACCCGATCCTGAGACCAATCCTCCATCCACTATTCAGGTTGTTGCTGGTCTGGTGGGCTAGATGCGTAGGTTAGGTGGCTGGGTTAGGTGGTTGGGTTAGATCATCGGTCGATTGAATGGATGAACCCTAGAAAGTATAATAGCAAGCAAGACAGTTTTATATCCATGCAGTCTTAAATCCATACCATAACGGTGTGTGCAACTTAAGTGCCAAGATCCCCGGTTTCTTCTAGAACGAAGCCCAAGCTCTTGATGCCATGTCCCCAGAAACCGGGGATCTGAGAATAGTTGCACATCGCGTTACCATACAATTTCAATAAGGGGCAGGGACTGGGTTTTGTTTTCAGATCAATCTATGGTGGTCTCTACTTCTTCCCCTGAGGCACTTCCGGTGGTTTCGGTGCTGGGGTTGCCCCTCCATCTTCATGATCACTATGAAATGTGGCTGGCCGATCGTTTGCGGGAGGGCCGATCGACCCATCTGGTGACGCTGAATGCGGAAATGGCAATTCAGGCGGAGGCTAACCCGGAGCTTGCGCGGTGTATCCATCAGGCGGATCTGGTGATTCCCGATGGGTCGGGGGTGGTGTTTTATTTGCGGTTGCGTGGCTACCGGAGCGATCGGGTGCCGGGGATTGAGGTGGCGGCGAATCTCTTAAAGTTGGCGGCGGCGGAGGGCTGGTCTGTGTTTTTTTACGGAGGGAAACCGGGGGTGCCGGAAGCGGCTCAGGCCAATTGGCAACAATCCCACCCCTCCCTGAAGATCCTGGGTGTGCAGCATGGTTATGTGCAAGCGGCGGAGGAGCAGGACTTGTTAAAGCACCTGCAAGCCTTACAGCCCCAAATTATTTTGGTGGGCTTGGGAGTCCCTCGTCAGGAGCTTTGGATTGAACAATATCGCCCTCTTTGTCCTCACTCGATTTGGATTGGGGTGGGGGGCAGTTTCGACATTTGGGCCGGGCTGAAGGAACGGGCTCCCCAATGGTTTCAGGAGAATCATTTGGAATGGATGTATCGGCTATATCAGGAGCCTTGGCGCTGGCGCAGAATGCTGGCCTTGCCTAAGTTTGCCTGGAAGGCCCTGCGATGGAAAGATTAGAACCAAACAGATTAGGGCAAGGGCAAAACCTAGAGCCTCCCCTTTTAGGATTGATTTTAGCGGGGGGCAACAGTTCCCGCATGGGGCAGGATAAAGCGCTGCTGCTACACAACGGAACGCCCCTACTTCGACATATTTATAATTGTGCAGCGGTAATTTGTAGAAAGGTATATGTGATCACGCCCCGGCAACACCACTATGCCCCGCTATTACCGCCAGACTGCGAGTTTATTCCTGAAGTGGGACAGAACCAAGGCCCCTTAAGGGCTTTCCGAGAAGCGATCGATTTTTTAGATCATCAACCTCAAACCTCAGAATCTCAAACCTCAGAATCTCCAGGATTCAGGTCTGATCACGCTCCTTGGATTTTATTGCTCTCCTGCGATCTGCCTAACTTAAACCCGATCGTTTTGCAGCATTGGGTTCAGGACTTCCTGCTGGCTCCCCCTCCAGACGAACTCCCCCCCTTAGCCTACATTCCCCGCAATCCCCAAGGCTGGTGGGAACCCCTCTGTGGCTTTTATTCAAGCCAGTGTCGATCGTCCCTGGATCGGTTTTTAGCAGAGGGAGGGCGATCGTTTCAAGAATGGCTCAACTCAGAAAGGCTCAACTCAGAAAGGCTCAACTCAGAAAGGCTCAACTCAGAAAGGGTAATAGCTTTGCCCTTAGAGGATCCTCAGGTTTTGTTGAACTTGAATACCCTAGTACACTAACGCAGAAGTTCGACTGCCATTGTTAATCGACTAAAGCCTTGTCTTACCTTGGCCTGGTTGGTATTGAGATTTTAAATTGAGATTTTAAAATGGGGATCCCTCACAGCGTCCGAGCTTTGCTGGCCCTGATAAAACGGCACCGATGAGAGAAAATGTTATAAATCTTTATTAAATTCGCCTTTTTTGTTAAAATATGTTGCGTAAGCCAGTTTGGCGCTAGGATATTGAGGCAAAGGTTAAATTCCTAGT
>DALYGI010000312.1:0-5274 GCA_031971595.1 Prochlorotrichaceae cyanobacterium CTOTU29312 | reverse complement strand
TCCAGTTCCCCTCCTGGGAGGGGGTAGGGGTGGGTTTACTTCGGCTTCGTCCGCACCGTCACATCCCCATTCACCAAGGTTTGGCAGGCCAGACGATAATTCGCAGGCTTGCGGCGCAGTTTCCGCTCCTCAAACTCCGTCCGCTCCGAAAGATTTTCTAGCCCCTCCACAATCTCCACAATGCAGGTACCGCATTGACCGTACCCCCCGCAATTGCTCATTTTGCCCATCAGCGTATAGAGATCAATCCGGTTTTCTAAGGCTTTGGTGCGTAGATTCGCCCCCATGGCAACGATCGCTTCCTGATCTTCATTGACGAACTTAATCACAGTCATTGAGAACCTTCCTTACTGAATTGCGGCACGATCGGTGAGAGAAATCGCCATTTCCCCGACTCGACTGAGTTTGTCCGTCACCAGTCTAATCGAATCTGAAGAAAAGCTTAAGCTCTATCCCGAAAAAAATTGACCCAACGCTGCAAGAATCAAGAGCCCAACACTCCACAGACTTGCCATGCGTGTTAACAATAGTTACACTTTTTATAAATTTCTTCTTGGAATATCCAGTCGTCAAAACCGCCCTTGCCCCGTACCGATGGAAATCCAGTCAAAGGTCAACAGTCACAGAGATCCATTCGGGCTCTTCTGACCGCCCAAACCAGATTGACCGAACTAATCCATCATTTATGGGACTTCAATCTTGGGATCTTCTTCGGTACCATGGGGTAAGGACTTTAAGAAGAATCATTCAACTTAATAAGAATTTTAGGAGGAGTGTAGTCGATGGGGCTACCTTGGTATCGTGTCCATACAGTCGTCCTGAATGATCCGGGCCGACTGATCGCCGTTCACCTGATGCACACCGCATTGGTTGCTGGCTGGGCGGGCTCAATGGCACTGTATGAGCTTGCTATTTTTGATCCCTCTGACCCTGTTCTGAACCCCATGTGGCGGCAAGGTATGTTTGTTCTACCCTTCATGGCTCGTTTAGGGGTAACGGAATCCTGGGGAGGCTGGAGCATTACCGGAGAAGCTGCCGCTAACCCTGGTTTCTGGAGCTTTGAAGGCGTTGCCGCTGCTCATATCGTGCTTTCTGGCTTACTCTTTTTAGCCGCCTGCTGGCACTGGGTTTACTGGGATCTAGAACTCTTTACGGATCCGCGTACCGGTGAGCCTGCACTGGATTTACCCAAAATGTTTGGGATTCACCTCTTTTTATCCGGTTTACTCTGCTTTGGTTTTGGGGCTTTCCACCTGTCTGGTCTCTTTGGCCCAGGGATGTGGGTGTCTGACCCCTACGGATTAACGGGCCATGTTCAACCTGTTTCGCCAGAATGGGGGCCTGCGGGCTTTAACCCCTTTAACCCAGGGGGGATTGTGGCGCACCACATTGCTGCCGGAATCGTGGGCATTATTGCGGGTCTTTTCCACCTGTCCGTGCGTCCGCCTCAACGGTTATACCGGGCTTTGCGGATGGGGAATATTGAAACCGTGTTGTCCAGTAGTATTGCCGCTGTGTTCTTCGCTGCCTTCGTCGTCGCTGGAACCATGTGGTACGGCAACGCAGCCACCCCGGTTGAACTCTTTGGTCCCACCCGGTACCAATGGGATCAGGGCTATTTCCGTCAGGAAATGGTGCGTCGGGTAGAAGCTAAAGTTGCCAGTGGTGCAACCCTAGCGGAAGCGTGGGGAAGCATTCCTGAAAAGCTCGCTTTCTTTGACTATGTGGGGAATAGCCCAGCGAAGGGTGGTTTGTTCCGTACCGGTGCCATGGACAGTGGTGATGGCATTGCCCAGCTTTGGTTAGGTCACCCGGTCTTTACGGATGCCGCAGGACGGGAGCTATTTGTGCGTCGCCTGCCCAACTTCTTTGAAAACTTCCCGATCATCCTCGCCGATGCGGATGGGGTAGTACGGGCAGACATTCCCTTCCGTCGTTCCGAGTCTAAACTCAGCTTTGAGCAAACTGGCGTACAAGTGTCCTTCTTTGGGGGTGCTTTAGATGGCCAAACCTTTACCGATCCTGCATTGGTTAAGCGTTATGCCCGTCAGTCCCAGTTAGGGGAGCCCTTCGAGTTTGATACTGAAACCCTCAACTCCGACGGGGTATTCCGCACCAGCCCCCGTGGATGGTTTACCTTTGGCCATGCGGTCTTTGCCTTGCTCTTTTTCTTTGGGCACATTTGGCACGGCGCACGTACCCTCTTCCGGGATGTGTTTGCCGGGATTGACCCTGACCTAGGCGAACAGATTGAATTCGGTCTGTTCCAGAAATTAGGGGATACCACCACTCGCCGGGAAGAAGCGCTCTAAGCAGATTACTTTTTACCGTCGTTAACTTGTAAGGAATGATAGGGGCAGGCTTCTGCCCTTTTTTTTGTGGTTTTTTTGTAATCAACGCAGAAGGTATACCTTTTCGTTCCCAGGGACAGCAGTCAGGAAAATTTTTGTATTTTTTTACAATTTTTTGCATTTTTGGAGAATTTTTCTGAAATGGGGTCTGTCGGAATTGTTTTGCATAGAAATAACCCATTTCAGCTTCTATGACTAATCCACAGAATCCAGACCCTACCAGCGTCGATTCCAGCGCTGATTCTAAGGGTTATCACCAGGATAGGATGCGGTTCCGGGTGGAAGTAAGCCCGGACACTCACCAGACACTCCGAGAAACGGCTTCACGGGATGGCAAATATATGAAAGTGCTTCTAGAGGAGATTCTCCAATCTTACTTTGGGCAGCAAGGGGGGGATTTATGCCGACGGGGGGCGAGATGAGCCAGCCCAGCAGGACTGGAACACTCCCCGATCTCCCTGTCGATCGCCTTGTCATGGGGGGAACGGTACAGGGTATAGTGAGAAAACCATCCAGGACTTACTGCTTATTGCTATGGCGATCGATAACGTATTTGCGGCAGGGGGCATCGTCATGTGGCCGTTGCTAGCCTTTTCGATCCTGTCCTTCGCCCTCATTTTGGAACGACTGCTGTTTTGGTTTCGGGTTGCTCGTCGCCAAGATCGCTTAATCCGTGAAGTGTTGCGGATGTATCGGCAAAACCCAGCTTCAGCCCAAACCAAATTAGATAAAAACGCAGATTTACCTCTGTGCCGGATTTTCCTGGCGGCCCTAGAACTCGATCGCCCCAACCCGGAGGAATTTCGTTTGGCCTTAGAAAGTGCAGCCCAGGCAGAGATTCCCCTGCTGAAGCGGTTTAATACGGTCTTTGAGACGGTGATTAGTCTGTCCCCCTTGTTAGGGCTATTGGGCACGGTGTTAGGGCTGATTACCTCCTTGGGATCGTTGCAGGTGGGCGCTTTGGGAGGAGGAGACACCACCACGGTAACGGCGGGGATTAGTGAGGCGTTGGTGTCTACCGCAGCGGGCTTGATCGTAGCTATTTTTACCCTATTGTTCTCAAACCTGTTTCGGGGGTTATACCGTCGGCAAATTGCTTTAATTCAGGAATATGGTGGACAGTTTGAGTTGTTATACCGTCGTCGTTACGAAGAAATGGGGCTGACCTATGCGAATTTTGGATGATGAGCCGGATCTGCCTGCACAGATTAATATTGTGCCGATGATCGATGTGATTTTTGCGATTTTAGCGTTCTTTATTACCTCAACCCTCTTTCTGACCCGATCCGAGGGCTTGCCGGTCAATTTGCCCCAGGCCGCGAGCAGTCAGCAACAGCAGGAATCTCCCGCCACCTTGACGATCGATGCCCAGGGAAACTTATTTTTTAACCGTCAAGGGATTAGCGCCGATCGTTTAAAGGGGGCTATTGAGCAAGCCAAGGGGGAGCAGGCTAATTTCTTGGTGATTGTTAATGCGGATGAAGCGGTTCCCCACGGCATTGTGGTTAAAGCAATGGATCAAATTCGGCAGGTACCGGGGGCCCGTTTAGCGATCGCTACGGTGAAACCTTAGGGCTGGTACTAAAAAACTAATAAACTGCGGTGATTTGGGGGATGTGTCTAATCCGGTCAGAGGAGAATCTGCCGGAGGAGTCTTCCATTTAACATCCCGGTTCGCAAGTATCCGGATCTGAGCTTTTTTTCTGGAGTAAAAGGATAAAGCATCTTAAAAACACCTTAGATTAGCAGTTTGAGATAAACTCTATGGGATATCCTTCCTTTGCACCGGGATCTGAAGCTCGATCAGGAAACTTCAGTTCGCCTCAAGCTTCTCAACAGCAAAGGGCGAAGAGTATTCAGCACGATCGTTCCCAGTCTGCTAGTTCACAAATTTCTAGTCCTCAAACTTCTAATCCCCAAGCTCCTAAGCCTCAAGCAGCTAATCCCCAAGCTTCTAAACCCCAAGCTTCTAAACCCCAAGCTTCTAAACCCCAAACTGCTAAACCTCAGATTCTCAATAACCGCTATCGATTGGTGAAAGTACTGGGGCGGGGTGGTTTTGGGGTAACCGTTTTGGCCAAGGATTATCAACTTCCTGGCCATCCCGATTGTGTAATTAAACAACTGTGTCCTCTGATTCAGGATCAGGAGACCTTAATTCGGGCGCGGCATCGTTTTCAACGGGAAGCTAAAAGCTTGGCGATTTTAGGCGGCCATGCTCAAATTCCTTTGTTGCTGAATTATTTTGAACAAAATGGACAGTTTTTTTTAGTTCAGGAGTTTATTCCAGGGCATACCCTAACCCAATTGGTGAAATTGGAAGGGGTTTGGAAAGAGTCCCAAGTCATTGATTTTATCAAAGATATTTGGCCCGTTGTAGGCTATGTTCATCAAAAAGGGGTCATTCATCGGGACTTAAAACCCTCGAATATCATGCGTTGTAGTGTGGATAATCGCTTGGTCTTGTTGGATTTTGGGGCGATGAAATCGGCTTTGGCTTCGGAGGAAACCTCTGCTCAAATTACGCGACAATTTGTGGGAACTCCTGGATTTGCCCCCCCAGAACAACAACACCTGCGCCCCTGTTTTGCCAGTGATTTATATGCTTTAGGCATGACCTGTTTATTTTTGCTGAGTGGACAGTGGCCCCAAGCCTTTCCCTGGGATAAGCGCCGACAATTTATTCAGTGGAAGGAACTGATTTCCGTGAGTCAGCCCTTTGAATTGTTTTTAAATCGGCTGCTGGCTCCTGATTTAAATCAACGGTATCGATCGGTTGATGAGGTGATGAATGGCTTAAAAAATCTTTTAAAACAGCCGGTTTCCGGGTTTGAAGCTGATTCTACTGTGGTGATTAAGAATGATTTTGCAGATTTACAAAACTGCTTACACTCCCAAGCGCCCCAGCGTCGGTTGACTCAGA
>DALYGI010000311.1:0-5323 GCA_031971595.1 Prochlorotrichaceae cyanobacterium CTOTU29312 | reverse complement strand
AAGCAATCGGTACAGGAGCTTTTTCAAAATAATGCCGGAAAAATAAGCCTGTTATTGTTAGATTTTAGCCAAACTACCTTTATGGATAGTAGTGGCATCGGAGCCCTGGTTAACTGTCGTAAGCTCACCACCGCTCAAGGGGCCAAGCTTCGTTTAGTTAATCTCCCGACCCAGGTTCGGATGGTTCTTTCCCTCACCAATTTAGACGAGATTTTTGAGATTGAAGCTCAGGGGGAGAATATCACCGAGGGATCGGCCTCAGATATTATTACGCACCCTTCTATGAAGTCTAAACCAAAACGGGTTTTAGATATAATCGGAGGGCTACCAACGTAAGGCGGAATAAAATGGACTGGTAGATCGGCTGAAACCCTTGCGGGCTGGGATCGCCTCTGTATAGGAGTTTTCGCCTTAAGTTGATACCCAATCGGAGCCCTAGTGGGTCTGGGAATTACCGCAATTGTATTTATTCCCATTGCCCTCTTAATTAAACTAGAGGATGGGGGGCCGATCTTTTTTGGACAAATGCGATGCTCCTGGTTAGGGAAAAAATTTCGGATGTGGAAATTCCGATCGATGGTAACCAATGCGGAAGCCATTAAACATACGATCGAAAATAAAATGTCTGGAGCCTTATTTAAGAACCCCAATGATCCCCGCATTACCCGCATTGGTAAGTTTTTACGACGCACCAGTTTAGATGAATTTCCCCAGTTTTGGAATGTCCTCAAAGGAGACATGAGTTTAGTGGGTACCCGCCCCCCCACCCCGGACGAAATCGATCGTTATGAGATTTTGCAATGGCGCAGACTCGATATTAAACCGGGCATGACCGGAGAATGGCAAGTCCATGGCCGATCGCAGGTGACCAATTTTGAGCAGGTAGTAGAATTAGATCTTCGCTATCAGGAAAACTGGAGCTTTTGGTATGATATTCAACTTATTTTGAAGACGATCGTGGTCATGTTTAACAAAAACTCTGGAGCCTATTAAACCCCAAAGATTTGATCCACCCTCCCCTGTGTCTACCAATGTTTAGGATTACGGGATAATTTAGCCGTATAATTTAGCCGTATAATTTAAATATAATTTCAACCCCAATTCAAACCCCAAATTCAAACCCCTAATTTTAACCTCGTCAATCCTTGAGATCTCTTGAGATCTAAAGTCTCGATCTGAAACCTCGATCTGAAATGTCAATATTCCCCCCTCCTGAGCTATGACCTCTCCTCGCTGGCCCTATGTAACCCCTGGTATTGCGGATGATCTCTTTGAGCGCTTGCCGGGGATTCCCATGAGCAAACGGGAAGTGCGGGTTTTATTACTCTCCCAAATGCGCCTCAAATCAGACTCCGTAATTTGGGACATTGGAGCAGGCACCGGCACCATCCCGATCGAAGTGGGGTTACTCTGCGCCCAGGGAACCGTGATCGCCGTAGAGCGGGACGAAGACGTAGCCAACCTGATTCGGCGCAACTGTGAATTATTTGGGGTACAGAACGTTTTAGTCGTAGAAGGGAGCGCCCCGGAATGCCTAGCCAACCTACATCCAGCCCCAGACTGTATCATTGTGGAAGGAGGCCGACCCATCAAAGTCGTCCTAGAAAAAGCCTGGACTCATCTTTCCGACAGGGGACGCATCGTAGCCACAGCAGCCAGCCTAGATCATCTCTATGCCATCTCCGAAGCCTTTGCAGCCCTGCAAGTCCGCAATGTAGAAGTAGTGCAATCCGCCATTAACCGCCTAGAGCGCCGAGGTAACCAGCAAACCCTAGCCGCCTTAAATCCTATTTTTGTCCTCAGCGGCGAAAAGCTAGACTAAATTATCCCTAATTCCCCATTCCCAATTCCCAATTCCCTATTCCCAACTCCCCCATTCCCAACTCCCTATTCCCAACTCCCCCACTCCCCATTCCCTATTCCCCATTCCCTATTCCCTATTCCCCATTCAACCCACCATGTCCTCGCCTCGTGTTATTAGCGCACTGATAGTCAGCGCTCTTGCGTTGGTCTGTGTCATTTTAGGGGGGTGGTACTTCACTGTCTTTTTTGGTCTAATCGTCTACTTTGGCCAATTGGAATACTTTCAGTTAGCACGGGCCAAAGGCATTGCCCCCGCTGCTAAAACGACCCTCGTGGTTACCCAGGTGATTTTAGTCGTCAGCACCATTCGCCCCTCCTTGGTGGATGCCGTGGTTCCCCTGGCCGGTAGCGGAATCTGTTTTTATCTTTTATTTCAACCCCAACTGGCTTCCATTGCGGACATTGCCGCTTCTATTCTGGGCTTATTTTACGGCGGTCATTTACCCAGTTATTGGGTACGTTTACGGGCCCTCGGCACGATCGAAAGTAGCAATTTACCCCTCTACGGCTACTGGCCCACCCAATGGCAAGATTTCACCGCCCTGCCCCAGGGATTAATCACCACCCTCCTGGCCTTTTGCTGTATTTCCGCTGCGGACATTGCCTCCTACCTCATGGGCCGTGCAGTGGGTCGTACCCGCCTCTCTAACATTAGCCCCAAAAAAACCGTGGAAGGGGCCGCCTTTGGAGTGGGGGCTAGTATGCTCGTGGGCTTAATAGGAGCTTGCTTGTTGGGTTGGCCCCTCCCCTTTTTTACCGGATTACTCTTGGGGGGAATTATTGGCGTGGCCAGCCTGCTGGGGGATTTGACGGAATCCATGATGAAACGGGATGCAGGGGTCAAAGATTCTGGCCAACTGATCCCTGGCCACGGCGGTATCCTCGATCGGGCCGATAGTTATGTCTTTACCGCCCCACTGGTTTATTATTTTGTCACCTTACTATTGCCTTTCCTAGAGCGGTTGAGGGGGTAAAACCTTTAAACGTTAATCCCTCCGGCTTTCCCCGGCTGTTATCCCGGCTCCCTAGAAAGGCCACCCGATCGTCCCTGAACTGTTTTTACTACGGTTTGTCCCCATGACCGTCTCCCGTACCATTTGTATTGGCTTTCTGGCGGTGATTACCGCTGGGGCTTTCCTCTTGCTGCTGCCGGTTTCTAATGCCGATGGACAGTGGAGCTATCCCATTACCGCCCTGTTTACCGCCACCTCCGCCGTTTGTGTAACTGGGCTATCGGTGGTGGATGTGGGCACTTATTACTCCGGGTTTGGCCAGGGGGTACTGGCGTTGTTGATGCAGGTGGGTGGCTTGGGCTATATGACCGCTACTACCTTTTTACTGGTGCTCTTGGGGCGAGAATTTCGGCTCAAGGATAAACTCGCTCTCCAGCAAACCCTGGAAACCCCTGGAATGAGTGGGATCCGGCAAATGGTGATCTCCATTATTTCCGTGACCCTGATTTGTGAAATTTCCGGTGCTTTTTTACTCCTGCCGGTGTTTAGCCGAGACTTTGGCCTGGATCGGGGGCTGTGGTTTGCGGTGTTCCATAGCATTAGTGCCTTTAATAATGCGGGATTTGGCCTGTTGCCCGATAATTTTATGCGCTATGTGAATAATCCCCTGCTGAACCTGACCATTACCGGGCTGATCATTATGGGTGGTCTGGGGTACCAGGTGCTCATGGAATTGTACTATTCCCTCTACCAGGGCTTTCAAGGCCGCCGTAGTCTCTTCTCCATTCACTTCAAGGTCGTCACCAGCACCACGATCGCTTTATTGATAATCGGGACGATCGCTTTTTTAGCCACAGAATTTCATAACCCGGAAACCTTAGCCCCCCTATCCCCATCCAGTAAAGTCTTAGCAGCATGGTTTCAGTCCGTTACCACCCGAACAGCGGGATTTAACACCTTAAACCTGCCCGCCATGAGCACCACTTCCCTCTGCATCACGATCGCTTTGATGTTTATTGGGGCAAGTCCGGGGGGAACGGGGGGAGGCGTAAAAACCACAACCCTACGAGTTTTAATGGCCTGTACCCAAGCCACCCTGCGGGGCAAACAGGAAGTCCTGTGTTACCAGCGCAGAATTCCCACGGGTGTTATTCTCAAAGCCGTTAGCGTTATCCTCGGATCCGTCGTCGTTGTTATTTCTTGCACCCTCCTCATTTCCCTCGTGCAACCCCAGTTGGAATTTTTGCCCCTGCTTTATGAAGTTGTCTCAGCCTTTGCCACCGTGGGCCTCTCCATTGGGGTGACCGCCCAAGCCTCCTTTGCCACCAAAAGCATTCTCATTCTGGCCATGTATGTGGGGCGGGTGGGGGTTTTAATGTTAATGTCCGCTATCATCGGCGATCCCTCCCCCAGTTCTATCCATTACCCAGAGGAAGAATTATTGGTCGGTTAGTCGTTAGTTTTGAGTTTTGAATTTTGAATTTTGAATTTTGAATTTTTAGGGTTTGTGAAACGTGAAACTTGAGTTCAACCCATGAGTATTTCCTTAGAAAGTCGTGTCGAAGCTATTTTATATCTCAAAGCCAAGCCCTTAGTTTTAAAGGAAATTGCAGAGTATGCCCAGGAAAGCGTAGAAGAAATCCAAGACGCTTTAATTAACCTTATGGATCGCTATGCCCATCAGGATAGTGCCCTAGAAGTGTTAGAAACTCCCCAAGGTTTTGTATTGCAATTACGATCGGAATTTCAGGATTTAGTACAAACCCTAATCCCCTTAGATTTAGGCGTGGGGGCGCTGCGAACCCTAGCGGTCATTGCCCTCAAAGGATCGATCACTCAAACGGAACTGGTGGAACTGCGGGGATCGGGAGCTTATCAACAGGTGCAGAGCTTAGTCGAGCAGGGCTTTGTGGGTAAACGTCGCCCCAAGGATGGCCGTTCCTATCGCCTTCAGGTCACGGAAAAGTTTCACCAATATTTTCAAATTGAAGGCTCTGGACTAGAGCAGCGGATCAAGCAGTTGCCCCTGCCCATGCCTGAAGAATCGGAATCAGAATCCCCCAAAACCATTAAAATAGTCTGATACTTCAGACTTCAAATTTCCTAAAGAGTCAAGAGGCTGTTGTGTTATGACTCAAGCAACCACTCCCATAGATGCCACTGTTGCAGCCCTTCAAGAAAGTGTGCGACATAACGAGAAAAACATTGACAGACTTGATCGGGATCTCAAGGATTTCCGTTCCGAAACCCTCAAACAATTCGAGAAAGTCGATCAACGATTTGACCAGCTTGAAGCCAAGTTTGATCAGCGCTTTGAGAAGGTAGACGATCGCTTTAATCAGCTTGAAACTAAAACGGATCAGCGCTTTGATAAAATAAACGATCGCTTTAACCAAATTACGATGCTATTAGTAGCGATCGTTGGTTTGATCGTAGCAGCGATAGTAAAGTGAGTCTTTCTGAGTTTCTGAGTTAAGCGATCCCCTGTTTATTAACAACGTATTGCC
>DALYGI010000310.1:0-5333 GCA_031971595.1 Prochlorotrichaceae cyanobacterium CTOTU29312 | reverse complement strand
TTTGTGCCTTTGTGGTTTAATCCTGAACTTTCCGGTTTATTGAATTCACGATCCTTACAAGTCAGCAACACTTCAGCAACACTATCCTACCGCAGCCTTTCCTCTCCCTAGAAGACTAAGGAATGCGGATTTTATAATCTGGAATTTTTAACCACAAAGGCACAAAGGAACTATTGTGTTTTCTCTGTATCTCTGTGCTTCTGTGATTTAATCCTAAACTTTCCGGTTTATTTAATCCACGATCCTAATCTTTGTGTCTTTGGTGTCTTTGTGTCTTTGTGGTGAAATTCTAGTGGCGAAATTCCAGGTGATGTCCGAGAAACTGAGGATCTGAGGATCTGAGAATAGTTATCGTTGCACATCCCGTAAACTCTCTTCATTCCCATACCTGCCCTATGCTTGCTCTGATTTCTTCCGTCCTCCCCTCCATGGCGATCGTTTTTGTGGGAGCGATGGCCGATAAATTTCTTCAGCCCGATCTGCGTACCCTGTCCCGTCTGACTCTGTATATTCTCTCTCCGGCGCTGATTACGGATGTGCTGTACCGCACGGAAATGTCTGGGGCTAGTGCTTTGGGGCTCACCGTTGGCTTTACCCTCAATTATCTTGCCCTTTGGGGACTGGCTTGGGTCATCGGTCGGGGGTTGAGCCTGTCCCCTGCAACCCGCACCAGTTTAATTGCCACCACCACCTTTCCCAATACGGGGAATATGGGTCTATCCGTCAGTTTATTTGCCCTGGGGGAGATTGGGTTAGACCGGGCCACCGTGGTTTTGCTGGTGTCTTCCATTTTGGTTTTCAGCACGGGGCCAGCCCTACTGAAGGGGGAGGGGTGGCGATCGGGTCTGCTTTTTACCCTGCGTTTACCCTTAATTTGGGCGGTTTTCCTCGGTCTACTGTTGCGGGGGATGGTTTCTGTCTGGGGGGATGGGGTGGGGACGGCCTTACCCCTGGATCTGGATCGGGCGTTGGATCTCCTCGCTCAGGCGACCATTCCCATGGCCTTGCTGATGTTGGGAATGCAGATTTCCCGGTATCCCCTGCGGATTTCGGGCTATACCCTGGGGGCGAGTTTGCTACGCTTAATCGGGGGCTGTGGGATCGGTCTGCTGGCCAGTACGATCGTGGGGCTTGAGGGGATTGATCAACAGGTGTTAATTTTGCAATGCTCCATGCCCGCTGCTGTCACCTCTTTCGTCATGGCCAATGAGGTGGGGGGAGATGGGGCCCGCACGGGGCAAGTGGTGGCCCTGTCTACCTTAATTTCCTTTGTGACGGTGCCGATCGTCCTGTGGGGGCTGAGTCAATCCTAGGGCGGATACAGGTCAACCGTGAATCCGAGGAAGCATTTTGAGGTATCCTGAAACCCTACACAGATTGGCATCATTATGGATATTCAAGCGGCTGTCGCCTGGGAACCGGGCCAACCCCTGAGCATTGAAACCGTGCAACTAGAAGGGCCTCAACCCGGAGAAGTTCTCGTGGAAATTAGGGCTACGGGAGTTTGCCATACGGATGCCTATACCCTCTCTGGCCGGGATCCGGAGGGCTTATTTCCCGCAATTTTAGGTCACGAAGGGGCGGGGATTGTTCGGGAGGTGGGAGCCGGTGTGACGAGCCTCAAACCGGGAGATCATGTTATTCCCCTCTATACCCCGGAGTGTCGGCAGTGCAAATTTTGCCTGAGTCAGAAAACCAATCTCTGCCAAGCCATTCGGGGAACCCAGGGGAAGGGCTTAATGCCCGATGGGACTCGCCGCTTTTCCTGTCAGGGCAAGCCCCTCTACCACTACATGGGTACCTCCACCTTCGCCAACTATACGATCGTTCCTGAAATTGCCCTGGCTAAAATCCGGGAAGATGCCCCCTTTGATAAGGTCTGTTACATCGGCTGTGGGGTCACTACGGGCATTGGGGCGGTGCTGTTTACGGCAAAGGTGGAGCCGGGAGCCACGGTGATTGTTTTTGGGCTGGGGGGCATTGGGCTGAATGTCATTCAAGGCTGTCGCATGGTGGGAGCCCATCGGATTATTGGCGTAGATACCAACCCCCGCAAACAGGCCATGGCGGAGCAGTTTGGCATGACGGATTTTGTCAACCCCCAAACGATCGAGGGGGATTTAGTGGCCCATCTGGTAGAGCTAACGGGGGGCGGAGCAGACTACACCTTTGAATGTATTGGCAATGTCCAGGTGATGCGTCAAGCCCTGGAAGCCTGTCATAAGGGGTGGGGAATCTCCACCATCATCGGGGTGGCGGGGGCCGGTGAGGAAATTGCGACCCGTCCCTTTCAGTTGGTCACCGGTCGGGTTTGGCAGGGCAGTGCCTTTGGGGGAGCAAGGGGACGTACCGATGTACCTAAAATCGTAGAGTGGTATATGGAAGGAAAGATTCAGATCGATGAATTGATTACCCACACCTTTCCGCTCAAGGATATTAACCAAGCCTTTGAGCAAATGCGACAGGGGGAGGGGATCCGCAGCGTGATCTTGTTTAACGAAGCATAAGGCGATGTGCCACTATTCTTAGATCCCCGGTTTAATAGCCTTGAAATATTAAGCAGTAGTTAACCAAAATCAACTAAAGACACGGCCCCTAAACTGGAGGGAACCCTAGCCTACCTGTCCCCAGAGCAGACGGGACGGGTGGCCCAAAGTTTAGATCATCGGACGGATTTTTATGCCCTAGGGGTCACCTTTTATGAATTGTTAACGGGGCAGTTACCCTTTACGAGTAAGGATCCCATGGAGTTGGTGTATTGGCATTTGGTCAAGCAGCCCCCGTGGTTCCGGGATTGTACGGATCGGCAGATTCCTGAAGGGCTAGAGGCGATCGTGCGGAAGCTGATGGCTAAAAATGTAGACGATCGTTTCCAAAGCACCTGGGGGCTCAAGGCAGATTTAGAACAGGCCCAAGGGCTGTGGCGGTCTCAGGGACAGGTGCAGATTTTTCCCCTGGGGCAACAGGATGTGCCCGATCGCCTGCAACTCCCGCAACGGTTATACGGGCGTGAAACGGAATTGGAGGTTTTGGCGACCCTCTGGGAGCGGGTTTCCCACACGGCAACTCCCCTTCAGTCCACCTTAGTGGTGATTCAAGGGGACGCGGGGGTGGGCAAATCCAGTCTGGCCCGATCCCTTCAATCTCCCCTGTTGGGGCAGCGGGGAGACTTTATTGTGGGCAAGTTCGAGCCCTTTCAGATCACCGTCCCCTACCGAGCCATTGCCAGCGCCTTTAGCAACTTGGTAAAGCAACGCCTGACGGAACCGGAACCCCAGATAGAACTATGGCGTAGTCAACTCTTAACAGCCTTGGGCACCAATGGGCAGGTTTTGACTACGGTTATTCCCGATCTAGAACTGATTTTGGGGCCCCAAGCTCCGGTGCCAGAGTTAGGCGGGGCGGAGGGACAAAATCGCTTTTTATTGGTCTTTCGTCGGTTTATTGAAACCTGTTGCCAAGCCGATCGTCCCCTGGTTTTAGTGTTTGAAGATGGACAATGGGCGGATACGGATACCCTACATCTTTTAGAGCATTTATTAGGGGATCCGATCCCCTATTTTCTGCCCCTGATTTTGGTACTCAACCGAGAACTTTCTCCCCACCATCCCCTCTCCCTGACCTTAGAGCAGTTAACTCAAAAAGATGTCGAGATTCAGGTTCTTTCCCTCGATCCCCTGTCTCTGGAAGCGGTGAGTTACTTCCTCCGGGATACCCTTCAGCAGGATTTGGATGCGGTGCAGCCCTTGGCGGCAGTGATTTACCAAAAAACTCAGGGGAATCCCCTGGTTTTACAACAGTTTTTAAGCAATCTTTATCAGGAACACCATTTATATTTTCAGCCCAATGTTCGGCGCTGGCAATGGGACTTAGAAACCTTACGTTCTATGGACATTGTGGAAAATGTGGTGGATGTGGTGCTGAGTCAATTGGAATCCCTCCCCCGAACCACCACAAAGCCCCTGGGCATAGCCGCTTGTTTTGGCATTGGGTTTAATTTAATCGCCCTCAGTTGGGTCAATGAACGGAGCCCTAGGGAAACCGCTCAACACCTGAAACGGGCCCTAGAATTAGGCTTAATTTTGCCCCGATCGCCCCTGGACAACGAGGGACTTATTCAACACTACCAATTTAGCCACGAGCGGATTCAAAAAGCGGCCTATTCCCTTCTTTCTACCGAGCAACGATCGCACCTTCACTATTGTATTGGCCGTCAACTCCTAGCCCATCAATATACTGACCATCAATATACTGACCAGAACCCCGAACAGATTTTTGAAATGGTTAGCCATCTCAATCGGGGAATCGACAGCATTAAAGACGATCGTGAGCGCTTAGAATTAGCCCAACTCAACCTGAAAGCTGCGACCCAAGCTCAAGCTGCCACCGCCTACGAAACGGGTCTAACCTATGCTCAAACGGGGGTATTTATCCTGGGGGAAGAGGGTTGGCGTTTAGATAAAGATCTGATGATAGATCTCTGCGAAATAGAGATTCAACTCCTAGGCTTATGTGGTCAATGGGCAGCGGCCAATCACCTCATGCAAGCCCTAGAAGATCGCCATCTTGATCCCTTGGATTTAATTAATCTCTATCGCTATAAAGTCCAGTTTAAGATCTCCCAACATCAATTTGTAGAAGCGATCGACATGGGCATACAAATCCTGAAAAAATTGGGGTTTGATCTGCCAGAGCAACCTACCGAAGAAGAGATTAAAGCGGAACTCCTAGCCTTAAATGGGCTTTTAAACCATCGAACCATTGCTGACCTGGCCCAACTCCCCCCCATGGGCGATCGTCAACAAATGGGCATTACGGAAATGATCACCAGTTTGGTTTCTCCGACCTATTTATGTGGTTCTCCCCTATTTCCCCTGGTGGTGGCCCTGGCGGTTCGCTTATCCCTTCAGTACGGCAATATTATTAGCTCTGGATTTGCCTATGCCTGCTATGGCATTTTGGCCTGTAATCTCTTAAAAAATATTCCGTTGGGGGTTGAATGGGGGGAATTAGCAATGCTGCTGGGATCCCAGAAGGAAAATGCGATCGTTCGTCCCCAAATTTTGTATATTGTCACGGCTTTTATTTTACAACGTACTGCCCATCTGAAAGATCATTTACATTTTCTTAGTCAGGCCTACAGCCTAGGGTTAGAAGTGGGAAACTTAGAGTATGGAGGCTATGCCTATCAACATCATTGTTTAACACTATTTGTATCCGGCTATCCCCTCGATCGAGTAGGGAGAGAAGTGTTTTATGCCAATACAATCCTGCCTCAGTTAGATCAACATACCCCCGCCAATTACTGTAAGATTTATGCCCATGCTATTAAC
>DALYGI010000309.1:0-5337 GCA_031971595.1 Prochlorotrichaceae cyanobacterium CTOTU29312 | reverse complement strand
CTTAGCATTACGCAAGTATCACGCCCCCAGTAGAGGATAGTATGCCCAAAGATCATAAGTTAGGTTACGTTGTCGATCGTTCCACTGGCGAATGGAAAGCGGTTAAAGGGTGTCGCACCCCAGGAGAGCACCAAATTGCAGGCAGTGGGGTTTATGGTACGGGTCGGTTTGAAGAATCTGACCTTCCGGCCCAAGTGGATCTCCGTCCGTTTATGTCCACCGTAGAAAATCAGGCGAGTGCCAATAGTTGTACCGCCAATGCGGTGGTGGGGGGCTATGAATATATTATGAATCGAGTGGAGAAATCCGTAGATTTTAGCCGCTTATTTGTCTATTACAATGCCCGTGTTGCGGGGTTAGAATACTTTGGGGGGGAAGAAATTAAAGATCAGGGCAGTAGCATCAGCCTAGCTTTGGCAACCTTACAGGATCAAGGGGTCTGTTACGAAGAAACCTGGCCCTACAAAGTTCGGGATAATGGTCAGGTCAAAAACATTAATAATGAACCCTCTGGAGATGCCTACGACGAAGCTCAAAATATTATTGAGCGTCCTAAATTTCAATGGGAAGCACCGGAACAAGTGCCCACAGATTTGTATACCATGAAGCATTGTTTAGCGGAAGGGTATCCTTTTATTTTTGGCTTAAGACTCTTCAGTTCTTTTGATCAAGCGGGGGCAAAGGGTCGCGTTCCTATGCCGGATTTAAGTAGCGATGAAGGCCGGGAATCCCACGGAAATCATGCCATGCTTTGTGTGGGCTATAAAGATAGTGCCCAGATGTTTATCGTTCGCAATTCCTGGGGAGAAGATTGGGGCGATCAGGGCTATTGTTATATCCCCTACGATTACATGACCAATGAGGAACTCTGCTTTGATGTCTGGAAAATTAAGGGCACCACGGATGTGGATTTAGCAGAGGAAATTTGGAGCGATGAAGATGAAGATTTTGATGAGGATTTTTATGAAGAAGTGGAAATTCCGGATAGCTGTTACCTCACAGACACGGAAGCGATCGCTGTGATTTGTTTGTGTGGGGCTCAGGTGGATGGGGTTTCAGAAGAGGAAGCCGCCTTACTGGTAGACCTTTACGATCGCTATGAAATTGATGCGGAGGATCTTCAGGAAAAGATTGATACCTTGGTGGAATTAGGGGGGTATCACCTCCTCTACAATGCTGCGGTTCAAGTCATTCTTGCAGAGGAAAACATTAAAGAAGCTTTCCAAATGTCCGTCGAATTTGCGATCGCCGATGGACATTTTAGCGATGAAGAATACGAATACTGGACACAATTGGCAACGGATTTAGAACTGGATGAAGATAAGGCAACCAAGTGGTTTAATCGAGTGCTAGAGGAGTACGATATGGAACCTATGGATAGCTTGTTTTAGAGTCAGGAAGGGGGTCTGAGATCTTAGATCTTAGATCTTTAGATCCGTCCCCCCTTTGCTCTTGTTCTGAGTGAGGGTTACGGGTTGGGAATAGCCTAGATCATGGCAAAATCGAGATCATCCTCTTCCTCATCTTCCCCTTCCGCATCAAAGAAATCATAAATGACTTGTAACCCCACAAAGGGCGTATTTTTCCGCTCTCCCACCAACAAAAAGCCCGTTTCACTATCGGCCTTAATCAACAGCAAAGCCTCCCGTGGGCTATAGCTTTTACGATAGGAAAATGCTGTTTGGTAAAGCCCCGCTGGTAAATTTAAGCCCTCGATCGGATAGACATCAGAAGTATTAAAGCCCACCAATTCCTCTAGGGGAACCGGCGTTAAGGGATTTTCCTGATCAAAGGCACTGGGTAATAGGGTAGCGGGCTGTCCTTCAATTTCTGTAATCACCTCATCCACCACACTTCCCTCTGGATCCAGCTTGGCGTAGTCGATCTCCTGCCGCTCCAAAATCTGCCCCTCAGGAGTCAGGTACCCTTTCTTCAACACCTGAGCATCCTTTTCCACAATGCGTTTGGCATAGCCATAGAGGGTTTGCTTCGTGACTTTTGTGCCCAAATTGCCCGTCACGGTTTCACCCTGCCACTGAAAAGCGATCGATTTCATAACTTCGATTTCATAACTTCGATTTCATGATTTTGATTTCAAAACTAAAACCAAAAAAGAAAGCCCCAAGCGGGGCTTCATCAACGGCCTCAAGGGATACCTTTAAACCAGAAGTCTAAACCAGAAATCTACACGTCACAGGGAGCATGACCCGTGAACTTGATCGTAGCGGGTTGAGGATTTTCACCAATGCGGCGATCTTTCTTCCCTTCAAAGGGACGACCGGCGTTAACTTTCTCAGGAAATACGCCATCTTTGGGATGGAGGTATTCCGTGTCCCCGTTGGGATAAACGCGATAGATCTTGTAGTCCTCGATCTTGGGCTTGAACTTGGTGCGGAGTTGGGTACCTAGAGCCAAACATTGCTCTTTGCGGGCGAGATAGAGTAAGTTCTCGCCAGCGTGCATGATGGCCGCGCCACCAGTGGGCATTTCAAAAACCTGCTCGCTGGTGCTAGTCCAGGTGATAGCATACTTTTCTTCTACCAGAGCTTTTTTCAGCAGGCCGCCAGTGCTACCGCCGAAGATAGGAGTTTGTCCTGTCAGTGTTTCTGCCATAGGAATTTCTCAACAGAGGATTTTTACGGAATCCTATCATTTGTACCGAGCTTTCCTGGCCAGTCGGAAATGAACTGTTACAGTTCTTCAAATATGGGAAGTGCGCCGAGGAAATTTCTTTACAGAAGGTGACAGAGGGCACGTTTTGCGGTAAGGGTAAGGGGGAATCCTGGAGATTAGAATCCTGGAGAGTACCCTGTGCCTAGCTCTGACCCTGCAAGCCATCAGTATATTCTTTTCTATAAGCCCTATAACGTCCTGTGTAAATTTAGCGATCGGCTGGGGGATGCGGGGCAAACCCTGAAGGATTTTATCCCTATCCCGGAGGTGTATCCGGTGGGCCGGCTCGATCGAGACAGTGAGGGTCTGGTGTTATTGACTAATCATGGCTGGGCTCAGCATTGCCTGAGTCACCCCCAGTTTCAGCACGATCGCACCTATTGGGTACAGGTGGAGGGCATTCCGTCGGAACAGGCCCTAGAGCAGTTGCGCCAAGGGGTAGCGGTGCAAGATTACGTTACCCGTCCGGCTCAGGTGGAGCGGTTGACGGAGGAGCCGGATCTGCCCCCACGGGATCCCCCCATCCGCTTTCGTAAAGCCATCCCCACCCAGTGGTTAGCGTTGACCTTGCGGGAGGGGCGCAACCGTCAAGTGCGGCGGATGACCGCTGCGGTCGGGTTTCCAACCCTGCGACTGGTGCGGGTGGCGTTTGAATATACGGAACAGCGTAAGCCTTCTTCCCAGCATCTTCCAAACGGTAATCCTCCAAACCGTACTCTTTCAAGGCGGAATACTTCCAACCGCAATCTTCCCCAGGCTACCCTACGCTTAACCTTGGAGGGGTTAGAGCCAGGGGATTGGCGATCGTTATCGGCGGTGGAGCAACAAAAACTGCGGCGGTGTTTTTAGGGATCCGGTAGAGAGTCCGGTAGAAAGTTTTGATCCAAAAGTTGAGCGATCGTAAAGGGGCAACGGGCCGGAAAGGTAGAAGCCCTTAAACCCGTTTCCTGCTCTGCTTTGAGCAAGGCAAGACGATAGGCTTTGGTTAGACTCTCCTGGAAACGATCGGGATTGCCTAAACTGGGATTATCTTCCAGGTGATCGGCGAGTTTTAGCCGTTGTTCCTTCAGGGTTAATCGCCAGCTAGGACTCTGGAAAGCTGGTTGGTATTGCCACTTGAGCAGGTGCATTAATAACACTTCTAAACGATGAACCAGTTCTCGTCTTTCGCTGGCTCCCATGCTCTCAAGCTCCTCCATTAAAGCAGGAATGTCTAAACGATCGAGTTGTCCTGCGTGCAGATGGGCCAGTTGCTCCTGAGTCCAAGCGTAAAAATCCTGTTGATATAAACTCGATGTCATCGTTATTCCCAAATCCCCTCAAATCCCCTAGAATCCTCCGGCAGTCTGAACCCTGCTGGTTGGGTTGTTTGATGCAGGTGGATCCTAGCGCATCTTTTACAAAGCCTAGCGTATCTTCCACAAAAAATAAAAATCGTCAAATCTTTTTTACAGAAATTAACATCCCAATTCCCAGTGGTCTCAAAGATTCCAGGTATTATTAAGGCCCTATTACCATAAAATCATTCAGCAAATCCATGTCTCCATCCACCGCCATTATTACAGGAGCCTCTTCCGGTGTAGGGCTCTACGGCGCTAAAGCCCTGCTCGATCGGGAAAATTGGCACGTTGTTCTTGCCTGTCGCAACCTCGAAAAAACGCAGGAAGTTGCCAAAAGCCTCAATTTCCCCACCGATCGCTACAGCATTATTCACCTAGATTTAGCCAGTCTGGCCAGCGTCCGTAAGTTTGTGAGTGATTTTCGGGCAGCGGGCCGCTCCTTAGAAGCTTTAGTGTGTAATGCGGCGGTTTATTTACCCCTACAGAAAACGCCCCTCCGCAGTGCAGATGGTTACGAGTTAAGCGTGGCCACGAATCACCTCGGACATTTTCTACTCTGTCAGTTGCTATTAGATGATCTGGTCAAATCTCCCCGCATCGACAAGCGCCTGATCATTCTGGGAACGGTGACCGCTAACAGCAAAGAACTCGGCGGCAAAATTCCCATCCCCGCCCCCCCGGACTTGGGCAACCTGGAAGGGTTTGAACAGGGCTTTAAGGAACCCATTACCATGATTAATGCCAAGGTCTTTAAGTCGGGTAAGGCCTACAAAGACAGCAAGCTCTGTAATATGCTCACCATCCGGGAACTGCACCGCCGTTACCATTTGACCACGGGCATTACCTTTAATTCTTTCTATCCGGGCTGTGTGGCAGATACCCCCCTCTTCCGCAACCACTATCCCCTCTTTCGGACAATTTTCCCCTGGTTCCAAAAAAATGTGACCGGCGGCTATGTGTCCCAGGAATTAGCGGGAGAGCGGCTTGCCATGGTGGTCGCCGACCCAGACTTTAGACAATCCGGCGTGCATTGGAGTTGGGGGAACCGTCAAGCGGAAGGTCGCAAAGCCTTTGTGCAGGAACTCTCAGCGGAGGGGTCTGATGCGGAGAAGGCCCTGCGACTCTGGGATCTCAGTGAGAAGTTAGTGGCGGTTTAATCTGCATCAAGCATTTTAATAAGACTATGCCCAAACCGTTCAAATGGGCTTCTGCCTCAGTGTACTAGATCCCCGGTTTCTGTTGGTTTTTATTCAGAGATTGTTGGACTATGTTGGAGAAGAAACCGGGGATCAAAACGATCGCTTTTAGTCTTAGATCCCCGGTT
>DALYGI010000308.1:0-5406 GCA_031971595.1 Prochlorotrichaceae cyanobacterium CTOTU29312 | reverse complement strand
TTGGAACCAAAGATATTGATCCCGTTTCTCATCAAAAGCTAAAACAATATCAACACCCTCAGGATTAGGAGTTTGTGATGCTAGTTTGTCGTATTCAGTGAGGATTTTCTTGATGATGTTGCGATACTGGTTTAATTTTTCCATTGGATAATCTTCTTCTTGAGTTTGTATGAATTAATGCACACGAAAAAAAACGATCGTTCTATATCAAGGGGCGATCGTTCTGTTTCAACATAATAAACATAACATAGAAATTCGGGCTACCAACGTAAGGCGAAATAAAATATACTGGTAGATCGGCTGAAACCCTTGCAGGCTGGGATCGGCTCCGTATAGGAGTTTTCGCCTTCAGTTGATACCCGAAATTCGGAATTATTAGATGACTATCTAGGATGTCATAAGCTTTACTCATCATAGCTTTGAGGCATTGAATTGAAAACTATTATTATTTTCAAGATGGACGAGGTTTAGAAAAGCTTCAACTACTCCCTTCATGTCGGAAAATTACCAAAGTCCGATCCTGTAACCACAAGCCTTCTACCTAGTTTTCCATAGGTAATCTTAGAGCAGGAAGGGAGTATAAGGAATGCGGACTTTATAACCTGGAATTTCATTACAAAGACACAGAGTCCGCAGGAATGCATTTGTGTTCTTTGTGCCTTTGTGGTTTAATTCTGAACTTTACAGTTTATTTAATGCACGATCCTAAGTAGGTCGAACAAAGTAATGGGTACTTTAAAACGGCTGAAAGCCTCATTCTACCGTTATCGATAGCTTCCCTTATTTAGTCTGATCTACTTAGTCTATTAGAAAAGAATCCTGGCCCTCTTTACTTTTTTCTGTTTGACGGAATAAACTACGAAATATATCTTGATTTCTGCGATCTTTATCAAGACTACTTACATTAAGAGAGTAATTACTTACGCTCAACAAGCGTTCATTTGCAAATGACTTACGTTTTTCTGATTCATACTCAAAATATACAACAGCAACACGAACACCATTTTTCATTAGTGCACGAGCTAACGGAACAAAGTCTCCATCTCCCGTTACCAATACCGCAATATCTATTTTATCTTCTAACCCTACTTGAAGCGCGTCAACTGCTAAAGCAATATCTACTCCTTTTTCACCTTGCGCTTGAGACATTGGAACATATTTTGGCTCTACGCCAGCGTGCATTAAATCTATGTGACGATTTCGCTCAACTCTGCGCTGATGATCACTAGACTGACCTGAACTATATAGGCCTTGGTACCAGCCTGCATAAACCACGCGATAATTGAAATAGCCCTGTTCTTTTTCTCGGATAAAGTTTTCAATCATTGCATGAAACGGCATGAAAGTCATCTACCCTAATTTATCATTTGCATAAAAATGAATTTGGGCATAACTGAAGTATGAGCCGTCATAAAAGACACCAATTCTGCAAAGTGATTTATCTTTCATAATTGATTTCTCTATGTTAGCGGATGCATCTCTCAAGATTTTAAAATACAGCAAATATTATCCGTTTTTGACACCAGATAAAGTAACTAATATTTACCTCTAAATTTGAGATGGCTTTTGTAATATGTAATATTAACCTAGAAAAGAATACTATTCCTACCGATCGAGAGAGAAAAACTGTAAAAATTTATTACAGAACTTCAGTTATGGGGATCCAAGGATCCCATCTGTAGTAAGGATCCTCAGCAACAGAAAAAACGGGGATAGGAACAACATTCTGAATGTTACGAATTGAATATTTAAACTCAAAACTCAAAACTAATCCCTATCCCCTATCCCCTAAACCAGATTCAACGATCGATCGTTCATCCACTTTTTAAAGGTAGCCGGAGTCGTAATCCCCGCCTGCACTAAACGGGCATAACACTCGTGAGCGGCTTCGATAAACAACCGTGCCTCTTCAATTAACTGTTGAGACCGATCGAGGTTGGCGGGTTGCTGCCGTTGCTCGAAGGCGGAAAACAGATAACTGGCAAATTTCCCCTTGGCGTAGGGATCGAAGAAGAGTTCGGTGTCGTAGAAATAGGTGCGAAATTCCGCGACGATCGTTTCGGCATCGTTAGAAATGTCGATGTTTTGCAGTTTCAGCAAGGCTTGGGCTGCGCTGAGCATGGACTCTAGGGCTTTGTCTGCGGCCTGTTGAAGGTTGCCGGGTTTGGCTACGTCTTCCAGGAGTAGGGTGGCATCAAAGTGCAAACTCTCCGCTGCGGCGACCCCAAAATCCGTTAGGGTGACCATTTCCCCCGCACATTCCCCAATGCCAATATCCCCGATCGTGTATTCCCGTGCGTCGCCCCAGTCGGTATAAAAGGATTTGTCCACCGCATAGTTGGGAACGATCGTTAGATGTTGGAGGCGATCCTTAATGGTCTTTTTGCCCACCCGTCGCACAAATTGCGGGAAGGTTTCTTGGCCTTCTTTTTCGGATAGGTAGGTGTCAATTAAAAAGTCCACTACGGCGGGAATGTTTTTGGAGGGGAGTACCCCTAAGGATTGACCGTACTGGGCGGCGTTGTTGTCCCATTCTCCCCCAAGAATCAGGTGGAAGTGGGGCACCCGATGGCGATCGATCAGGCGACTAGAGCCGTAAAATCCAATTTCGGCCACCATGTGCTGGGAGCAGGAGTTAAAACAACCGCTGATTTTAATGCGGATATTTTTGACCGCTTCGTTATACTGCCAGCCTTTGAGGGCAATGCGCTGCCGCAGTTCTCCCGCTAAGCCACGGGAACTGGAAATGCCGAGTTTGCAGGTGTCGGTGCCGGGGCAGGCGGTAATATCTACGATCGATAAGGCCCCGGCTTGGTGCAGTTTTAGGGCTTTGAGGGCCAGATAGAGGGCGGGTAAGTCTGCTTCGTGAACCCACCGCATCAGCAGATTTTGCTCTACGGTGGTGCGAATGGTGTCGGGGGTAAATTTCCGCACCACGTCCGCTAAGCCCCGCATTTGTTGGGAGGTAATATCCCCTAGGGGCAGGGCGATCGTCACGCAAACGTAACCGGGCTGCCGCTGTTGATAAATATTGGTAGACTTCCAACGATCGTAAGCGTCTTGATCTGCCCCCAGATCAATGGTTTGCCCTTGGGTGACGGGTTGGGGCAGACCCTGTTCTTCGTATCGCCCTAAACCGCTGAACCAATTCGTCCAGGCGGGATCGGTTTCCAGGGTGACCCGTTCTTCCTGAACTAGGCGGCGGAATTCTTCAATGCCCAGCTTGGCGACGAGGAATTTAATCCGAGCTTTATTGCGGTTTTTCTTTTCCCCTAGGCGGGCGTAGACCCGTGCAATGGCTTGGGAGAGGGGCAATAATTCTTCGGCGGGTACAAATTCATCAAAGAGTTTGGCTAAATGAGGCACAGCCCCCAAACCACCTCCCACGTAGAGTTCAAAGCCAAAACGCTCTTCGCCATCAATCACCTGCTTTTTGGCAATTAACCCCAGATCGTGCATGGCGGTTAGACCACAGGGATGCTCTTTACAGCCGGAAAAGGCAACTTTAAATTTGCGGCCAAAGTCCTGCACGTCGGGGTGACCCAAAAAGTACATGGCGGTTTCGTTGGCATAGCCCGTCACATCAAACTGCTCGTCCCGACACACCCCCGCCAAGGGACAGGCGGTAGCGTTCCGCACGGAGTTGCCACAGGCCTCCCGCACGGGGATATTCACGGCAGCCAGGCGACGGTGCATATCCGGCGTATCGTCAATGGAAATGAAGTGCAACTGAAAATCTTGGCGGGTGGTGACATGGAGAATGCAGTCGGCGTATTCTTCCGCCACATCGGCCAAAACCTCCATTTGTTCCCCATTCATGCCCCCATAGGGAATTTTGATCCGCTGCATCCCTGGGGCATCCCACTTCACCTCTGGCCCCTTCGTCCAGGTGAGATGGGGGAACGGAATTTCTTGGGTCTTTTCCCCATCATTCCGAAAGCCATTGTCGTAACGTTGACCGTAGGCCCCTCGCCGCAGACGCAGTTCCGCAAACACCTTCTCATCGAGCTTATCCTGGCGACGGAGTTCCATTTGGGTTTCAAAGGTGTCGATCTCTTCCGCCCAGGTGGAGGGCATCCGATCCGCCAGCACATCTTTCCACGTCAGCGTCTCTTGTGTGGTCATAGGTTTCTTTGTCAATTGTTCGGAATTTTAAAGCGTCAGATCTTGAGTTTACGATCATAGCGGTATCCCCTCTGGATACTCCGAATCCCCAAAATCCCTTAATATTTTTCAATTTTTTTAACCCGCACCTCCCCGACAACGATCGGCGGAACGATCGGCAGTGAGTATGGGTGTCATTAGAAAATCTTATGTTGAGTTTTGTTAAAAAGTATTAAATTTTGTTAAGATGCTTAATTATTAGAGGGCGTTATCAGACGTTAACCCCTCTAGCAGATGCAGTAAGCAGTTAGTTGTCCTACTTCCGAGGAATCTTATGCCTTTTACCATTGAAGCCGCCCGTGGAATTTTTCCGGAAACTTTAGCCGCTGATGCCGTTCCCGCAACGATCGCCCGTTTCAATCAACTCAGCGCCGAAGATCAACTGGCGTTAATTTGGTTTGCCTATTTAGAAATGGGTAAAACCATCACGATCGCTGCGCCGGGTGCTGCGAGTATGGTGATTGCGGAGCGCACCCTGGCTGAAATTGCCGCTTTGCCCTTTGCCCAACAGTCTCAGGTGATGTGTGACTTGGCCAACCGTTCCGACACCCCCATTGGTCGGGCCTATGCCACCTGGACTCCTAACATCAAACTGGGTTTCTGGTATCAACTAGGTCAGTGGATGGAAGCGGGCAAAGTGGCTCCGATTCCCAGTGGCTATCAGTTATCCGCCAATGCGGCCTCGGTTTTACAAGCCATTCGCAACCTAGAATCTGGTCAACAGATCACCGTTTTACGCAACTCTGTCGTAGACATGGGCTTTGATCCCAGCAAACTCGGTTCCTATACCCGTATTTCCGAACCGATCGTTCTGCCCACAGCGATCGAGCAACGCTCTAAGGTCAGCATTCCTGGGGTGACCAATCCCACGGTTTTAAGTTACATGGATAACTTAAATGCCAATGATTTCAATGCTTTGATTGATCTATTTCTCCCCGATGGTGCGTTGCAACCCCCTTTCCAACGTCCTATTGTGGGTCAAGATGCGGTACTGCGTTTCTTCCGGGAAGAGTGCCAAAATCTGAAGTTAATGCCAGAACAAGGGGTAGAAGAAGCCAAGGATGCGGATGGCTTTACCCAAGTTAAAGTCACCGGTAAGGTACAAACCCCCTGGTTTGGGAGTGCGGTTGGCATGAATATTGCTTGGCGCTTTTTGCTCAATCCTGACCATAAGATCTTCTTTGTGGCGATCGATTTGTTAGCTTCCCCCAAAGAGTTACTGAACTTTGTTCGGTAAGAATC
>DALYGI010000307.1:0-5417 GCA_031971595.1 Prochlorotrichaceae cyanobacterium CTOTU29312 | reverse complement strand
TAGGCGAGAACGGTCTTTTGAGGATTTTAGACCTCACTACCCTCACTACACATAAGATTCTCAGGGAGTCTCTAAGCCTCTGAGCTTTGTAATAGATCTCTAAACTTCTAAACATCACCCCATAGGGAATTTTAGCAGGTTAGCCCTAGATTAGACGGTCTAAGAGTCCAGAAGTCTAAGCCATGCCAATAGGCCAACAGTCCAGCGGTGCAAGCCGCCCCTTTAGCCTAGAGTCAGCATCTAAAGCCAGCATAAAGCCGATCAAGTCTACTCAAGGGGACTAAACGATCGGTTTTGACCCGCTGGAGCGGGTTTGCTGCCATGCTTGATGAACGAGACGCTCTCTAGAAGAACCTTTAGGCAGGGGATAGCTAGGGGATGCCCTCAGGAGCCGGGGATCTTAGCACTTCAGTGGCATTTGCCGTGAGAGTCAGAGAATCAGAAGATTTTATTAACACAGTGTAAAGAAATGTTATAAAATCTCATTTATCTTCAAAAAAAGTTACAACACCGATCGCGGTGATCCCTCCAGTCGTCTGTTCCCGGTTAAGGAGCCTTGTCCCATCATGATTCAGCGCACTATCCACACCTTTGCTCAATTTCTCTTCATTCCCTTGTTGAGCTTCTTATTGGTCTGGGGAGCAGGCACCTTGCCAGCGCACGCCTACGACAACCCAGACTTATTACCCACTGAGCAAACCCCAGTAATCGACTTAGCCAAGGCTCTCACAGACGGACAAAACCAGGCATTAGTGGAAGAGTTGAACACCTTTCAAGCTGAGACAGGCTGGAAGTTAAGAGTCTTAACCCAGTTCGATCGCACACCGGGCCGAGCCGTCAAAGGCTATTGGGGACTAGACGATCGCAGCTTACTACTCGTCGCCGATCCACGGGGCGGAAACTTACTCAGTTTTAATGTGGGGGATGGGTTCTACCGGTATATGCCCCGCACCTTTTGGGTGGAACTGCAAACCCGTTTTGGCAACCTATATTATGTGCGGGAACATGGGGAAGACGGCGCAATCATAGACGCGCTGAGAGTGGTAGAAGGCTGTTTACGTCGGGAAGGCTGTTCCGTCGTACCGGGTTTGCCCCAAGAGCAATGGCTCCTCACCCTCATCACCGCAACCCTGGGAGGAATAATTTGTGGCTTTGCCGCCTATCCCCGGAAGCCAGGTCAGATTTTTGCTTGGCAATGGGTACTCATCTTCTCTCCCCTGTGGGGCATCCTCTTTGTGGCCTTCGGCATCGCTCCGGTCATTACTCGCACTACAGACTGGCTCCCCCTCGTCCGCAATATCTCTGGCTTTTTGATTGGTGCCTTAGCGGCCTATTTGTCCTATCAGTTCCGCACCACTTCCACCTCCGAGGTTTAGAGGTAACTCATAAATCTCGAAATTTAGAAATTTAAAGGTGAACTCCAGGCATCAGCGGTCATCCAGTGTTGTATAATGCAAGATCCTTGCTTCTAGTCCCCCTCTGGGGGAGCAAAGAGGCCCCTTTGTCCATAAGGATTCTATGCCATGAAAGATTTTATCTACGAAACCATGTACATTTTGCGCCCAGACATGAATGAAGAGCATGTGGGCCAAGCGATCGGGAAGTACCAAGAAATTTTACGGGAGCACGGTGCCAAAATTCTGGAAACCCAGCACCGGGGCAAACGCCGCTTAGCCTATCCCATTCAAAAATTCCGGGAAGGGATTTATATTCAAATGAATTACCGCGCTCCGGGCTCGGTCATTGCCACCATGGAGCGGGCCATGCGCTTAAGTGAAGAGGTCATTCGCTTTTTAACGGTTAAGCAATTAGTTGAAAAACCTGCTACCGAGGCCAAGGCAGAAGCGTCTTAGGGTAGTTTTGAGTTTTGAATGTTGAATTTTGAGTGTTGACTTTAAGGTTTGAGGGAGTTGTCTGAGTTAATCTGAGCCTCCTCAAGCCTCCCATCCTAAAGGCTTCAGCCCTACCCTTTTCCTATGAACTATTTCGTCAGTGTTTGGGCCGATCGCATTGCGGTGGAAACCGCCTATTCCGCTTTAGAAAGTGCCGGATGTCCTTTAACTCAGGTCAGTATTTTAGGCCGTGGATACAAAACAGCGGATGAATTTGGCTTAATTGATCCGAATGAAGAAGCGCGTAAACAAATCCGCCTGATGGGGACGTGGTTGGTTCCCTTTGGGTTTGGGGCTGGGGTAACCTTTAGTGTGATCAGCGGTTTACACACCTTTGCCTGGGCGGGTGAAATTGGCAATCATTTGATCGGCGGTCTCCTCGGCTCGATCGCTGCAACGATGGGGAGTGTGTTTGTCGGGGGTGGTGTGGGAATTGCCTTTGGCAGTGGCGATGCCCTTCCCTATCGTAATCGCTTAAATGCAGGTCAATATTTGTTAGTGGTGCAGGGAAATGAGACCTTAATCCGTCAAGCCCAACGGGTCATTCGTCCCCTCAGTCCCGAAAGTGTAAAAACCTACGAAGTTCAGCCCTCCAGTTAACAGCTTTATCTCTGGAACTGTATTAGGAGAGGGTGAGTAAGGATGATCGAGGGAGTATGAATTACAGCTTTAAATTGGCACCCATGTCCCCTTTAATTTTTACTCTGGATTGAGCGACGATCGGGGCATGACCTTTTGCTGACCCCAAATCAACCCGAACCCTTTATCCAAGCACTGCAAGAACTCCAAATTCTGCAAAACAATCATTCCTGATTTCTCATCTCCTTATTTCCAAATAGCCCTTTCCAAATAGTCATTTCCCAATAGCCCTTCCAAACAGCCTTGAACACCTTAGACCATTTTACCGCCCCTATTCCCACACCGCCTCCCGGATTCCGATCGGGCTTTGTAGCCCTGATTGGTCGCCCGAATGTGGGCAAATCGACCCTCATGAATGCCCTCGTGGGGGAAAAAGTAGCCATTACTTCTCCCATTGCCCAAACCACTCGCAACCGCCTACGGGGAATCCTCACCACTTCAGAAGTTCAGTACATTTTTGTAGATACCCCAGGCATTCACAAACCCCAACACCAACTGGGGGAAGTTCTGGTTAAAAATGCCCGATCAACGATCGCTTTGGTGGATTTAGTTCTCTTGGTGGTGGATGGAACCCAACCGGCAGGACGGGGGGATGAATTTATTGCCCAATTGCTGCAACACAGCGAAACCCCGGTTATTTTGGGGCTCAATAAAGTTGATATTCAAGATCCCCAAGCTCAGGCGGATCTCTTGGCCAGTTATCAGACCCTCAGCCCCCCCGGAAACCCTTGGCCCATTGTGGAATTTTCGGCCCTCAGTGGCATGGGAACCGATCGCTTATTAGAAAAACTAGCGGAAAAGCTAGAACCGGGCCCCTACTATTATCCCCCCGACTTCATTACCGATCAGCCGGAACGGTTCATCATGGGCGAACTGATCCGAGAGCAGATTTTATATCAGACCCGCGAAGAAGTTCCCCACTCCGTTGCCGTGGTGATTGATATGGTGGAAGAAACCCCCAAAATCACACGGGTTGCGGCCACAATTTACGTGGAGCGAGAGTCTCAAAAGGGCATTTTGATTGGTAAATCTGGGCAAATGTTAAAAATCATTGGCTCCGCCGCCCGTTTACAAATGCAAAAACTCATTGCCGGGCAAATTTACCTAGAACTTTTTGTGAAGGTACAACCCAAATGGCGGCAGTCTCGCTATCAATTGGAGCAGTTGGGCTACCGCTTAGAAGAGGAGTAAGGGCTAATCCAAGGGGTAAGCCTAGGGCTGATCTGTCCCCGAAGCCCCGGAGTACTTCGCCAATTTGAAGATATAAACCCCGTGGCTAAACAGAGCCCCCCCCCAGACGATCGTCACGAGGCTGAGATGAGTCCAGGGATGGTTGAGCAATTGGAAAAACCACAACCCAGAATTGAACGCTAAAAAGAGGGCGACATGAACAGCAAAATTCATACGATCGTCCAGTTTACGATAAGCATCATCCGCACGATCGGGTTTACGGGGCCAGCGAGGAGGCATAGGGGCTTAGGAAAATTGATCTCGATCAGTATACCGCAGTCCTTAACCCTAAAATGAACCGATTATTGGCATATTGGCATAACCGCGATCGAAGCTGAGAGTGATTAACATTACTCAATATTTCGGAAAAACTGAGACTGAAATCCCTGATTTATCTCTATTCCCCCGATCGGATACTTACGTGTTTTGTCCGTGCTTGAATATTTGTATCAAACCTGTTCTATGGTTCCCCTTGCCTTTATGGTAGAAGAATGAGCTTCGATCGGTGGGAGCATTCGATATGGACATTCAAGAACTGATTGATCGGTATGAATATGGTCAGCGGGACTTTTCTGGCGTGGATTTGCAGGGCGCAAATTTGCACCGGATTACTTTAATTGAGGTGAACTTAAGCGGCGCAAACCTCATGGGCGCAGACCTCAGTCGAGCTTTTCTTTTACGCTCTAACTTAACAGAAGCTTTTTTGAACTGGGCAGATTTGCGCTATCTCAAGTTAGGGGAAGGTTGTTTAGCGGAAGCAGACCTAACCAAGGCAAATTTAAGTGGCAGTTTTTTGGTTAAGGCCAATGCTTCCCGAGCAAAATTAGCCGGTGCTTTACTCTGCGATGCTAACCTGCGGGGATCGGATCTGCATCGGGCCAACCTGTGTGGCAGTAATCTCCAGGGCTCTAATCTACGCAGTGCAGATTTATCGGGCGCTAATTTAAACTGGGCTAATTTAGAGGGGGCGCGGTTGAGTGGAGCGACTTTCCATGGCACCTTTCTCCACGGAGTTCGGCTCCGATGCGCTTATATGAATGGTATGGATTTAGAGAATTTAAACTTTAGTGCAACGGACTTACGGGAAGTTAAACTCAATGGCGCTCGGTTGCAAGGTATTAATCTAACCGGATCAAACTTAAGTAAAGCCTATTTACGGGGAACAGATTTATCTAAATCTAATCTTCAGGGGGCAGTTTTTGACGGTGCAGAATTGTGCCGATCGTCTTTACAATGGAGTAACTTATCGGGTGCAAACTTCAGTAATGCTAACCTGGAAGATGTTAATTTCTTAGGGGCAAAAACAGAAACAACTCAATTTTCTGGAGCCCGTTTTTCCCCGACTTCAGAGCGCTATCTCCTTAACCATCAACTTCTCAAAAAGGCAAAGGACAAGCTCAACCCTATGCAAAATGCGGTGAGCAAGCCAGTTACTATTCCCCTGTCGGCGATCGTCTAGTCCTTGGGCTGCTCTCAATATAACGGTTTGAGGAATATTTAAGTCTCTAGCGCTATAGAATTTAGTGCTACAGAATCAAAGTAGAGGCTAATTAACAATAACTATTTTACTACCAATCACTAACGTATGCTAATATTTACTGGTGGCATACATCCCACTCAGAAAAGCGGTCGAATTTCTGGGTTTGCATCCAAATA
>DALYGI010000306.1:0-5445 GCA_031971595.1 Prochlorotrichaceae cyanobacterium CTOTU29312 | reverse complement strand
CCCAGCGGCGATCGTTTCCAAACCTCCAGTAGCCACGCCTACCCCCACACCCACGCCCACCCCTACACCGGCTCCGCCCTCAGAGGCTACGGCAACAGAGGAACAGCCCGTATTACAAACTCCAGCGGAAGCCCCTCCTGCCGCCACCCTGTCCCCCATTACTCCAACCCCTGTCGTGAACATACCGCCTCCACCCCTGGCTGCCATTGGGGGAGAGGACATCACTGGTTTAAGTGTCGAGGCTCTAAAATCCCTCTTTGAGCAGTTTCGTCGTACTTTGCCCGAATCGGGCACAGGCCAGGTGTATCCGACCCAACTCGCGCAACCTAATGCCTTCTTTAAGCCGCAGGTGGTGGCCCTGCCTGTGGCGAGGGAGGTTGATTGTCTGGATCTGATGATTTATTGTTGGTGGCAACCCGCCAAAAACCCTAATATTGTGAAGCGAACTTTAGAGGAAGGGGAGTTGTTTGCCAATATTGCCTTTGAAGAGGTTGCTGGAGGCTATGGCGGTGGTCAGCTTTATCGTCTGATAACGAAGTCTACAGGAACCCCGACTTCCTTTTATCTAACCTTGGTGCGGCCCAGAGGAGCAACGGGAACGGGGACGATGGTGGGTTTTTGGCTGACGGATCCCAGTGCTTTGCCCTAGGGTCTCATACTCCTGAGTTTCCCCATTGAGTTTCCCAATGCTCCCGTTTTTTTATGAACTATTGGCTTCTGAAGTCCGAACCGTCGGTTTATAGCATTGCAGACTTAAAACGAGACTCCAAGACCCTCTGGGATGGGGTACGAAATTATCAAGCCCGGAATTTTCTCACCGCCATGACGATCGGCGATCGGGCTTTTTTCTATCATTCCAATGCCAAGCCTCCGGGTATTGTGGGTCTGGTGGAAATTACCCAGGTGCATCAGGTGGATCCCACCCAATTTGACCCCCATCATAAGTATTACGATCCCCAGTCCAATCCGCAGAAACCGCGCTGGCAGACCGTAGAAGTGTCTTTTTTAGAGCAATTCACCCCAGGCTTAACCCTTGATCAACTCAAGGAGAGGTATAGCCCTGAGGAATTGTTAGTGGTACGCAAAGGCAATCGGCTGTCGGTGTTACCCGTGCCAGAGCCGATCGCCCTGAGGCTGTTAGGGGAATTACGCCCAAGCTAAGCCTTAAATTCCAATCCTTAAATCCTAAACTCCAATCCCTAAGCCAAATCTAGCCCTAACGCAGGGGCACAGGGGCAAAATTCCAGTCGGGGCGGAGGGCTTTGGCGCGGCGCAGATAGGGGTGATGAATGGTACAGAAGGGATCGGGGGTGTTGAAGTGAATTAGAAGGCGAATACATCGTTCTAGGCTGCCTTCAACGTGCATTTGCTGCACATCCAAAAGAGGTACATTAGTCCAACCAGGGCGCGATCGGGCGACGGAGGCGGGGAACAGAGCATCTAAATCCTGGGTTACGGAAAAGGTGACGCTGACAATTTCATTTAAATCTAAGGTGTTACAGGCTTCTAGTTCGTCTAAAAGTTCTTGCACCGCTTCCCGAATTGCATCCGCTGAATTTTCTGAAACAGTGGTTGCCCCACGAATTGCACGCACTCGCCAAGACACGATGGCATCCTCCTTAAGCTAAGTATCAGAACTGTAAAAAAAATGTATGTACAAAATTGTTATGTACAGGAAAATCTCTAGGGGTTCAGTGCCTCAATCCAGGGATCCCTAGGGGGTTCCCTTTTCATTACACACCCCTAAGGATGATAAAGCCAAAGGGGTTGCCCCTGATATTTCAACTCAAAATTTAACCAATCTAAACTTTCTTGGCGAATGTGAGGGGAAATGTGTCCTAGATAACCTGAACCGATCAGACTAGCGATCGTTGCGGCAAGGAGGGAGGGGCTATGCTCCAGGGATTGATTGGCAATAAACCGGCTGAGTAGGGGTTTCGGCTCTTCAATGACGATCGCCTCCGCTTTATTGGGGTCTAGACCCACTAATTCTGCTGTCCAGCGTCGGGCTTCTTCCTCCGTCCCCAGGCGATCCACTAGGCCTAAGTTTAGGGCCTGTTGTCCGGTAAAAATACGCCCATCGGCAAATTGTTTAACGGTATTTACCTCTAGATTACGGGCCGTAGCGATCGTTTCCACAAATTGCTGATAGCTGGTATCAATTAAAGCTTGCAGGATTTCCTGCTCCGGTTCCGTGAGTTGACGATCGAAGGAGAGAATATCCTTGTAGGGGCCAGATTTAATAACTTTGAAGGAAACGCCCACTTTATCTAACAGGCGCTCTAGGTTATTGCCCCGCAAAATGACCCCCACACTGCCCGTAATGGTGCCAGGGTTCGCCATGATGTGGGCAGCCCCCATGCCAATGTAGACCCCACCAGAGGCGGAAATATTGCCAAAGCTGGCCACAATTTTAATTTTTTCCCCCAAGCGTTTGAGGGCGCTGTAAATTTCTTGGGAGTCTCCCACAGTGCCCCCAGGGCTATCGATGCGGAGGAGTAGGGCGGGATATTTTTCCTCCTCCACCTGTTTAAGGGCTTTTAACACCTGTTTGCGGGTATTGGCAGCAATTAAGCCCGTGATTTCAATTTTAGCGATTTTGCGTTTGTGGCGATTGAACGGCCAGATCATCTTGAACCTCCGAGAGTGGGAAACCCCTATTGTAGCGAGCAGCCCCGCCCGCGAATCAATTTCGGGCTAATCAGGCAACCCATTTCAATGGGTTAGTGCCTTACAGCATCAGGGTTTGGGTCGCGGCATAAAAAAAGATGGGGTTTGACCGCTATCTCCCCATCCTAAATTCACGCGACGTGCAACTATTCTCAAATCTTGGCATTTCAGTTACACACGCCGTTAAAATTCATCACTCAAAACTCATAACTCATAACTCAAAACTCAAAACTCAAACCTTAAAACTCAAACCTATCCCCCACACAGGCTCCCAATAGAGACCTTAGGCTCAACCTGAACTTTCACGGTTAGCCGTTCCCGTGGATCGTTGTCTAGTTTGGACAGTTGCACTGCTTGTCCGGGGTAGAGTTGGCCGGTTACGGTTTCGAGGGTGGGTTTTAAGGTTTCAAAACCGGCCTCCGTGTTGGGGGCTTGGAGGCGATCGTTGGCGATGAACAGAAATTCATTGCCTTGAAATTGCAATTGACCCTGTAACCGAGCATCCTGCTCTAAGAGATCCCCAAATTTGGCAGTGGAGCGCACTAAATCCGTAATCCGATCGGCAGCGGAACCTTCGCCCCCCACTTTGCGCTGGGCATAGAGTCCTAAGTGGCCATCCCCCTCATCTAGGGCGTAGTTGGTTTCATAGGTAATCAGCATAATGCCGGGGCCATCGGGTACATGGCGATAATCTGCAACGTCCAAGAGGGTTCCCGGTAAGCTTTTTAGGCGAATCCAGTCGTGGAGGATAGGGATTAAACTGGCTTGATCAAACCCTTCACTGGCTTGAGCAGGAAATTTAACGGCAAAACGATCGATGTTCATGAAATAGGGGATTCTTGTGATTCTTTAAAAGTCAGTCCAGATAGCTTATCGAATTCTGAGGCGTTCCCGTTGAATTTTTAGCTGAACTTCCAAACTGTGCGGTTTTTCCCAAACGTTTTTCCCAAAGGTTTGTCCCACAGTGGGCAACCAGGGAGCATTTTGATCGGTATTTGGAGGGCTGAAGCCCTCACGACCAAACCTCACTAGAAGCCTCACGGCGATCTTAATTGGCAATTTTGAGCAGTTCGACTTCAAAAATTAGGGTAGAGTTCTCAGGAATAGACCCCACTTGCCGGGATCCGTAACCCAGTTCTGGGGGAATGACCAGCAGGCGCTTACCCCCAATGCCCATGCCCGAAAAGCCTTCGTCCCACCCTTTGATCACTTGCCCCACCCCTAACCGAAACTCAAAGGGGCGATTACGATCGTAGGAACTATCAAAGGGTTTGCCATTTTTCAAAATGCCCCGATAGTGAACGGTGACGGTCTGAGCTATTTGAGGGACGGCCTCATTGCCTTGGACTAAATCCACATACTTCAGCCCGGATTCCGTTTCAACCCAATCCGTCGAAGAATCCCGGACGATCGCTAACATTTCGGCAATGGGATCACCGGGAGCGGTTGAGACTTCCGCACTGGGTTCCTGGGCGATCGCAGCGGGGTTAGGATCGCCGGAAAAGCCTTTGAAAACCAGAAAAAACAGGCTGAGAGCCATAATGCTCAGCACGACGATAATTACTTTCATGGTGGTTAATCCTGTGTTGATGAGAGGATAAGGGGCAAAAAATTCTAGGCTGAATAGTTTATCGTAAAACCTTCACCCTAAAAACTTTACACTGTAGGATCCAGCACAAGGAAGTATTCGATGAGAGGAATCGTTGTGAGGGCTGGTTGGCTCAGGGATGTCTGTATTGAGAGGGTTGCTTTTAGCTTTTAGTCTAACAAGTGATTCGCGGCGATCGTTCCCGTTCCACAAAAATCCTCAAAAACGATCGCTATAGCTCACCCCGATCGATCGTCTCTCGTCAATCTAAAATTTTTTTGATAGAGACTATCAACTGTTCCCCCTGTCAGAGTTCTTCTTTAGTCTTCAGATAAATTTAGATGAATGTTATTCTAGAGTGGAATATAACGAATTTGATTTTTGAATTCTTCTCCTGCTCCAATGTCTGCAATCAGAAGTAGATCTCCAATTGTCTCTCCCATCACTGCATTTTTGCGGAGGGTTAAGATACCTGGAATTGTTCGATTATTGGCCAGATGATCGGCAAGATGATTAGGCATGGATCGACGGTTATTTGTCACCAAAAGAAATTGACGTTCTTCGCACCAAATAAGAATTTCGGGGTCAAGTGTGCCTTGTCTGGGTGCTGATGGATCACCAATCATCCAAACCATTAATCCAGGGCGATTACGCAAAAGTTGAGTTCGCCACTCTGGAGCCATGTTTTCATCCAGTAAATAACGGACTTCCATCATACTGCCACTGGGTTCAGTTTAAGGTGTTTCAGCCGTTGGATAGTGGGATCTTGATCCTGGGCGGTTTCTGCTTTGAGGGTGTAATCCAGCCAGTCGGAGAGATATTGTCCGATCGCGGTTGAGTTCTGCAAGTAGTAAAGGATGGTGGCGTAAACCTGTTCCAAGCTGACCGTGGGGAAAATTTGAGCAATTTCCTCAGGGGATTTGGCATTATGAATGTATTCGTAGAGGATGTGTTCAATGCCAATGCGTGTGCCTTTGATCCGAATATCATCATCGGCTAGCACAAGGAAGTATTCGATGAGAGGAATCGTTGTGAGGCTCATGGATGTCTGTATTGAGAGGGTTGCTTTTAGTCTAACAAGTGATTCGCGGCGATCGTTCCCGTTCCACAAAAATCCTCAAAAACGATCGTACTAAGTAGGTCGGGGTAATTATCCTGAGGTGGGGATCACGTCAAAACAAGGGTTT
>DALYGI010000305.1:0-5468 GCA_031971595.1 Prochlorotrichaceae cyanobacterium CTOTU29312 | reverse complement strand
GCACCTCAAACAGCACCTTAGTCTCGCCGTCTGCCAAAGTAAACTCAGCGATCGCTCTCTTTTTAGCCATGTTGATACTGGCTCCTCAAGGATAGTCTTGGTTTTGCTGCCGCTTGGGGCACGCCCACCAGATACTATATACTATATGACTACTCCCTTTCCTTTGTGACTTGGATCGAATGACCTCCTTTTCCAATACCACCTTTAGAACTGATATGAGTGAATTGCAGCGATTGAAGGGCTTATTACCACCGGAACTGCAAAGCTGGGTGTTTGTGGAAGCCTCCACCGCCGTGGATCCGCCCTTAATTACCTGTGAAGAGATTGGTCGGGATGAGATTGAAATTCAAGTGGATCTGGTGCGGTGGGAGCAGTTTGCTTTAGATCAACGCAATCTCCTCTTTTGGCATGAAGTGGGTCGGATCCAAAATGATACGATTCCCCGTGATGGCTGGGAAATGGCGGCCCTGGCCATTGGTCTAGGGGGGGCCGTGGGGGAACTGTGGGTTCAAGATGGCATCCTGTTAGTGCTGGCCCTGGGGCTGTCCGGGTTCGCGGGCTATCGCCTCTACAAAAAAAATAATGCGGAAAAACGCCTCCAGGAAGCGATCGATGCGGATGAACGGGCCATCGCCCTGGCCACTCGTTTTGGCTATACCTTACCCAATGCTTACAAGAGTTTGGGCAGTGCCCTCAAGCTTTTAATTGAACAAACGCCGAAAAAACGGCAACGGGCTAAGTATGAAGCTCGGTTACAGTCTCTCCGTCGCAGTGCGGCTAAGGCCAAGGCTAAAGCCAATAAGGGCGCTGATGCTTCGCCGGGTGTGACCTCTAGCAGTCAATCGGAAAATGTCTATGGCTAATTGGTCAAGTAGCCCCGACTGGGCCAGAGTTCACCTTTATATTAGCGGCAAAGTCCAAGGCGTTTTTTATCGAGCCTCGGCGCAACGGGTGGCCAGTGGTTGGGGTCTGTCGGGCTGGGTGCGGAATTTAGCGGATGGCCGGGTTGAACTGGTGGCGGAAGGCGATCGTCCCCAGGTAGAAGCCCTGATTTTGTGGTGCCAAGAAGGCCCGCCAGACGCGGAAGTGAAAAACGTGGAAGTCCATTGGGAAATCCCCGATCCAGACTGGAACCATGAAGCGTTGAGCCGTGAGGACTCTCCCCTGCGGGCTTTCCGTATTCTGTGATACCCTCCCAGCGTGCTTCAAAAGTTAAATTTCCTATACGTCTTGGAAAGACCCGAAACAATGACACTAAAGTGGTTAATGCGTATGAATTCTTAGTCATGGAGAAATTTGTCATGCCTCGCCTCCTCAACCACGTTAACCAAGGACTTTTAATTGTGGGAATTGCCATTACCGTTGTATCGCTTTATCAGCAAAACCTCACCCTGATGATGCAAGCCTTGATTTTAATTGCTGTTGTGATCAAAGCTTTTCTGCCGTAGTTTGCACCTATTTTTTGACTGACGTTCTACCTGATTTTGACTGACGTTGTACCTACTTTGCCCTGATCTTGTATCTAACCTGTTCAGTGGGGCAACGTGAGCCCTAGAAACAAACCGATGAAGCTTCGCCAGACATCCAACATCCAAAATAATTAAAAGATTGAATGGGTGGGGGTTTTGAGTTGTTGCATCAAGTACTGTAAACGCGCTTTCACTAGCTCCAGTCGCTTCAATACCTGAGGGCTCAAATCCTCTTCCCGCTGAACTTCCATGGATTGAATCTTACTCATATCCAGTTGAGATTGTAAGGTACGCATCCGATCGGAAACCAAAACCGCTAAGGCATGGTAAAAATGGGCGGCAAAACTATTATCCAGGAAAAGCTTAGAGGAAAGTTTTGTCCAGGGAATGGCCCAAACCATAGAATCTTCCAGGGCAACGACATCCGCCGAAGCATGGCGGGCATCAATAAACGACAACTCTCCTAGCAACTCCCCTGAGCTTGCCTGGGCCACTTCGATCGTTTCATCCCCTTTTTTAATACGGATGGCAAAGACCCCCTCAATAATGATATACAGAGCCTCTGGCGGACTGTTTTGATAAATCAGAGCATTGTTCTTTGGAATCGATCGCCGCCGCCCTGAAGCCAGGAGCCAGTCAATATCCCGATCGTCCATTTCTGCTAAAAAGTACAAGGCTTGATACATAGAGAAATCCTCTCCTTCACTCACGTTTGAAACTGCAACTCTAAACTCATAGTCGTTCCAGAGTCTAATAAAGATCCAAAGTCTACAAGATTTAAAGTCTCCAAAGATCTAGAGTCTATCGGAACCACAGTCTATAGGAATATGTAAGCAACTAAGCTACACCACGGAGGAGTGTTCCCCGTAGGAATCCTTAAGAATCTTAATCTAGCCCTAAACCAGCTTAGAGATCTCTCCCCCTCTGGCGCTGAATCCTTGAGTATAAAAGCATTTTAGCCCCTTTCGCCTCCGGGGCATTAAAACCAGTGGGATAAATCCAGCCCCTTTATGAGGAACAATGTTACAAAGTGTTACGGTACGTGATGCAAGTTTACATCTTGTCCGACAATAACCCTTGGGCAACGGCTGGGTCGAGCGCAATCCCAGTACTGACCCAAGGACGAAAGCCAGGTTCAGGTTTCTCGTCCGTTTTTCATAAACCCTGCGCGGAGGAATCCTTTAATGAGTATTGTTTCAAAGTCTATTGTTAGCGCCGATGCTGAGGCCCGTTACCTCAGCCCTGGTGAACTCGATCGTATTAAGTCCTTTGTGAGCAGCGGCGAGCGTCGTCTACGCATTGCTCAAACCCTCACCGATTCTCGTGAGCGCATCATCAAGCAAGCTGGTGACTCCCTGTTCCAAAAGCGCCCCGACGTAGTTTCCCCCGGTGGTAACGCTTACGGCGAAGAAATGACCGCCACCTGTCTGCGTGACTTAGACTACTACCTGCGTCTAGTCACCTACGGAATCGTTGCTGGCGACGTAACCCCCATCGAAGAAATCGGTATCGTGGGCGTTCGTGAAATGTACAAGTCTCTGGGTACCCCCGTTGATGCAGTAGTTGAAGGCGTTCGTGCCATGAAGACCGCTAGCCTCTCCCTGCTCTCCGGTGGCGATGCTGATGAAGCTGGCTCCTACTTCGACTACGTGATTGGTGCCATGAGCTAAGGTTAGTCTTTCCACCTACCTTTCGTTGCCTCGTTTGATTTGCTTTTAGATATTCAGTAAGGAACAAAAAACAATGCAAGACGCTATTACTGCTGTAATTAATTCCTCCGACGTTCAGGGCAAGTACCTGGATTCGATGGCTCTGGACAAACTCAAGTCCTACTTCGCTAGCGGCGAACTGCGCGTTCGTGCAGCAAACACCATCAGCGCTAACGCTGCTCTGATCGTTAAAGAAGCTGTAGCCAAGTCCCTGCTGTACTCTGACATCACCCGTCCCGGTGGTAACATGTACACCACCCGTCGTTATGCTGCTTGCATCCGCGACCTCGACTACTACCTCCGTTATGCCACCTATGCCATGCTGGCTGGCGACACCTCCATCCTGGAAGAGCGCGTTCTCAACGGTCTGAAAGAAACCTACAACTCCCTGGGTGTACCCATCGGTGCTACCGTTCAATCCATCCAAGCGATGAAAGAAGTTACCGCTAGCCTCGTGGGTTCTGATGCTGGTCGTGAAATGGGCATTTACTTCGACTATATCTGCTCTGGTTTGAGCTAGTTTAGTAATAGCGCCGCTCAGGACATATCGTTTTAAGCTTTAAGCGACGATCGTTTCTGGGCTATGGGTCTGAATGATTGGGATAGGTTTGATTCGTAAGGTCAACATTTTGGCTCTACAGGGTGAAGCAGATCTCAAGCATTCAGACCACTGTTTTAAGAAAAGCATGGATTAATTGCGGTTAAGTTACAGGATTGAGTGATTAGTCTTCATCCCCAAAACGATCGAAATTAATCGCCCTATTCATGGAGATTTTGCGATCATGCGTATGTTCCAAGTGACCGCCTGTGTGCCGAGCCAAACTCGCATTCGCACTCAGCGGGAATTACAAAATACATTTTTTACCAAGCTGGTTCCTTACGATAACTGGTTCAAGGAACAGCAACGCATCCAAAAAATGGGTGGAAAAATCGTTAAAGTTCGTCTGGTTACGGGTAAACCCGGAACGAATACGGGTCTGCTGTAGTTCGGATCAAACGATAACCGTAGCTGAGCGGTATTACGTTCAAGATTGGCTGAGCTTTATCTGATTCAGTCTTGAGGGTAATGCCGCTAATTTTTTTGACTAAAAGATCTGGCTAGACCCATCCCGATCGGATGCTGGTTTGGAGAATTACTCAGCAAACAATTCCGCCAAGGTATTGAGTACCTTTTTTTGTTCATCCTGGCTCAGTTGACCGAGCTTTTTGAGCAAGCGAGTTTTATCGATCGTCCGAATTTGATCCAACACCACCTGTCCCTCCTTGCCTTGAAAGTAACAACTGACACGAGTGGGGTATGATCTGCCTTTGGTGGTCATTGGCGCAACGATCACGGTGGCAATGTAACGGTTCATCTCGTCTGGCGAGATAATCACACAGGGACGAGTTTTCTGAATTTCAGAACCAATGGTGGGATCCAGATTGACCAGAAAAATATCGAAGCGTTGGATTACCAGATCCATTCCTCTTGCTCCCAATCCGTTGCATTCCCTTCATCCAGCAAAACATCATCCTGGTGCTTCGCCATCTGTGCAAAGGCAACATCCCACCCCTGACGTATTACGGGGGCACGACGAATCTGTAAAGAGTCCCCCTGCAATTCAATTTCAACCTCCGACTCAATCCCACTTTGCTCTAAAAGGAGCTTGGGTATACGAACCCCTTGAGAGTTTCCAATTTTTACAATTCGCGTTCTGATAGCAGTGCCCATAACGAATACTCGTAGGTTGGGGATAAGATGTAAGTACATAGTAATTACATCAAGAGCGATCGTCAAGAACGTGCTAAACGAACAGGAGATTGCTGTGAATATTCTCCAGTTCAACCGGTTATAGGAACGATCGTTTTGATCGGGTTGTTTATACCTAAAGTTTTAAGTTGCACACGCCATTAAACTTCAGGGGCGAATAAGTCTAAAAACTGAGCTTGCCAAGCCCCATTGCCCAAGACCAGGCAGGGATAGGAGGCGCTGTGATACTGCTCTCCTGCTTTTAGGGGAAAGGGGGATTGTTTTAAGGAGTGCCAGGTTGCGCCTGCGGCTTGGCAAATTACCCAGGTGGCGGCAATGTCCCAAACTTTGGGGGTGGCTTCGATGCCGCCAATGCACAGACCACTAGCGATCGTTAATACGTTGTAAGTGGCGACCCCTAACATCCGAATTTTGCAGGGAAAGGGGGGCGTATCTGGGGTTGCATCGGGGGACAATCGCAGGTGATGAATGCTGCGGGTACAAAAGCTAAAGAGATGATTTTTGGTCAGTTCGCCTTGGAAGACGTGGAGGGGGGTGGGG
>DALYGI010000304.1:0-5485 GCA_031971595.1 Prochlorotrichaceae cyanobacterium CTOTU29312 | reverse complement strand
TGGGGAGGGTGTTAAAGGGTGGGGGCACGATCGCGGGTGTCGGCGAAGAAGTCTTTTTCTTCAACGCTCCAGAAATAGGCAGTTTCCAAAAATAATCTCTGACGCTCCCCTAAGGACAAAGGCATCAGAGATTAACAAAGCAATCTGATTTAGGCGGCTAAACCTTGATAAAACAGTGATAACTGCTTATTTTATCGGCACAAAGTCAAATCCTGTTCCAGAGATGGATCCTGGCTGTACCGTGAGTAAAACCACACTACCGTTGCGATCTCCCGACGGTGTGAACTGAACGCTACCTGTTGCACCCATTACCTGAAAGTCAGCTTGAGCCAGGGTTTGGGCTAAAGTCGATCGCAAATTCACCTCTCCCGTAGGAGTTAGACTAGTCTGTGCTTGGGCACTGCGGAAGACTTGTCCCGCATCATAAGCTAGAGCTGTGCGCCAATTAACTGATCCTTTCCAGAGACCGGTGGAAGTCTGGACAAATTGCGGGTTGGGGCTGGCTTGACCATGCCAAGGCACCGATAAAATTGCCCCCTGAAACTCTGCACCTGCCTGCTCTAAACTCTCAATGCGATAAAATGCATCTCCGGCCAAAATCGGCAGTTTCTTCTGGTTTGCTTTAACTACCGCCACAGCAGCATCAAAGGTATCAGAGTTAGGAAATAACACTACTAAGTCCCCTGTAGCGCTTGCTAAAGCCTCTGCGGGGTTACCTTGGGATATATCCACTTCCTGACTAATGCTCCCACCCTCTAGATTAAAAGTACTGACAAAGGCATCTTTGAGAGACTGGCTATAGGAACTGTTGGGATTAAAGAACAGGATCGCATTCTTTTTGCCCATGGATGTCAAGGCGTAGCGGGCTAGGGCTGTCCCAGTGAACTGATCGTTGGGAATAGTCCGAAACACATAATTTAGGCCATCTGTCCCCTTAGGCCCTTGAGTTAGCTCAGTGCTGGTGGAAGTTGGTGCAATCATGGGCAATTGACCCGCCGTATACACTGGAGCCGCTGCTACGGATGATGTGCTGCTACCGTGCCCAATCACCGCAATCACCGAGGGATCTGCCACCAATGTCGTTGCGATTTGTACTGCCAGGTCAGCATCATTGCCATCATCGGCGATCAGCACCTGAACGGGTACCCCCGCTGCCACCATTTCTTCTTGAGCTTGGGCTACTCCCCGCAGAATTTCTAGGGCCGGATTGTCAGTCTCGGAAATTGGGACCACTGCTGCCAGGGTAAAACTAGGATTTGAGCCGACTTTAGCATTATTAAGGTAGATCCGGGCCTCAGGGTCATTTTTCTGGCTCTGAAGTGAGGATTCAAACTGAGTAGCCGCTGTAGCAAAATCCCCCGCAGCAAAGGCGGCTGCTCCGGCTTCCTTGGCAGGGGTGATGAGTTCTGGGAAGAGCAGGAGATTGCCTCGGCTCATCCGGTCTTGTACCTGGTTCTTGCCCAGTAGTCCTCCCAATCCGTTGCTGAGAATCCCGCTGTTACTCCCTGCGTTCAGAAAGGGAATTTGATCCTTAAAAATAAAGGCTCCCCCCCCTAGGCCCAGCAGAGCGATTACCCCTCCAATCAGAAGCAAGTTAGGCTTCGATTTTTGAAGCTGTTGGCCGCAAATCTCACATTTACGCGCTGTAGAGGGATTGTCCTCATAGCCACATTTTGGACATTTGAGTGAGTCGATATTATCGTAAGTCATGGTTAATCTCCTAAGAAAGACCCAATTCAGCTTGAATTTGCGCTTCAATCGCAGCAATCTGGTCATTACTCAGTTGCAAATCATCCTGAAGCTCCAAAAGTTGTGCCTGCTCCTCTAGATCAATCTCTCCGTCATTCTCTAAAAAAGCACGGTACATCAAAGCATACTCCTCGACTGAATCCGCTGAAGGGCCGTTAGGAGCAAGTTCTGCAATCAGTGCGTTGGCAGTTGCCTGATCGATGCCATATTTTTGTTGGAAGCGATCGAGCAGTGCTTTTTCTGAGGCGGACGGTTCCCCATTTTTGTAGCAAGTAGCGACTAATTTGCGGAAGCGATCGATATTCTCCGCCGAAGCTGTCCCGCTAGCACTAGTCTGAGGCTGAGATCCATCAGAAGGTGCAGTAAAGAGTGAACTTGGCGGAGCTATAGTCGGGATAGCCGGTGTAACGGGTTTAATTGGCTCCACAACTAGATTATGAACTTTAACATAACCTTCCACTGCTATCTCTGCCTTACCATAGGCTGGGTTGTCCTTGCCACCCACCAGACTGCTTTCAATCTCCTGGAGGCAACTGATGAGCTTTTGATAGAGAGCCTGTTTTTGAGGCTTTGTAGTCGCAGTTTGACCGATACTCTGCAACATATCCGCCAAAAGATCGCGAATCTTGCGACTGGCATCTGCCATCAGGTTTTCCTCAGCCTGTTGCCAACTGCTACCGATTGTTGCCGTCTTATTGAGACCTGTCTTTGGATCAGTGTAGTGAAAGCGGATTTCAGTAAACTTTGTCACCTGATTTTCCGTTTCAACCAAAAGACCAAAGGCTTTCGCCAGCAGGAAGTTATGGCGGGCTTGGCTCTCCTCCTGGCTGGAGGGCATAATATCTTGAAACTGCCGAAAGTCTTGGTGAGTGTGGAGCGGATTTCTGTCAGACTGGCTGATAGAGCGATAGATTGTGCGCATTTTCTCCAAGCCTTCAATCAGACGTAGGGGAAATGCCCCTGTTTCCTGAATAAAGAAGATATTGTTGGAGTCATTGAGGGGCCGAATATCCTTATCGGTTAGGGTACTGCTTTTACGGATCATAGGTAGTAGTGCCCCTACAGCGGCATCCATTGGCTGGTTACCCCCGTGGATCCCTACCAAAGACTGACGTTTTTCCGCCCGGTTGTCCCAGTCTAAGTTAACCTGTTCTTGGCTAAAGCGCAGAAACGGCTCACTTTTCTCAAAGGTGATCTTAATCTGGGCTTCTTGCTGCTCCAGCGTCGGGTAAGCTTCCAGAAACTTTCGAGCCGCAGAGGCTTGGAGGTAAGTCTTGTCCAGAAAAGCATCTACACAGGCATTCAGCAGCCGTTCAAAAAGGTCTTGAATACGTAGCGTGTCAAACCCAGACAAGTCAAACAGAGGGGTATTGATTTCTCCCAGACAAGCCTCGCCTATGGCCTGATACAGAGTTTCCCCTTTGCTGCTCACAATTTGCTCAAAGATTATGTCTACATCCTTGGCATTGTAAAGCAGGATACCGTTGATAGTAAGAGTACCGGTTTCCTGAAGGTAGGTTTTCTCCCGATCGATGAGTTTTTGGCGCAGTTGCTCTAGAACTTTGTCTAATTTACCTAATTTTACTAAAAGACGCTCTACCTCTGCCTTTAGAGCATCAATGAGTTCTACCCCCAAGGCCCGCGACTTAATTTCCACTTTGGCCGTATACAGGGATCCCAAGGCAGCCATGATGTTATTGAAGTCCTTGTCTAGGACTGCCTTACGGTTTATGAGCATAAACTTGCCAATATGATCCTCCAGTTGAGGTAACAAGGTTTGGAGGTTGGTGCTTGCAGCCCGCTCTTTGGCTAACCAGATTTTCTGACGGTCTTGGTCAAAGCGGGTGCGGTAGTCACTCAGGATAGTGAGCAGTGTTTCTAGGAAAATTCGGGTAAAACGGGGGCCTTTGCTGCGATCGGCCACCATATCTTCAACTAATTGAGCCAATTCACTCGTTTTTTGGGTCTTCAGATGGGTTAGATTATCCCACATTTTCTGGAAATAATCACTCCAGCGCCGGGGGTCGGGATCTGTGTCGTGAAAATGGGGGCTGAACTTGTCTTCTTCAGCTCCAATAAAGCGGCGTAAATTCTCTGGGGGAATGTCCAGGTCATTGCGACGTTTGTGAATACTGGCAACCCAACTCGCCACTTCCTTTGATAAAGGCTTGAGATTATTGCCTAAACTAACACCATCTAACAGTTGATGTTGATTGTCAGACTCAGCAAGTCGTAAACCGGGCAAGATCTCCGTTTGAATAAGATCCCGCATAGCACCAGGAACTAGATCGGCATTTTCCCAACGGGCAACAACCCGTGCTGCTAGACGAGAAGAGCACGCCTGGGAAACCCGTTGTACAGGGAACTGAATGCTTGATAAGCCAAAGGAAATAAAGTTTTGGGGATAGCCCAAGGCATCAGGGGAGGCCCAATGTTTGCGGATATTGTCCCGTACTAGCTTTTTATACTGACTAAAGCCGGAGCTAAAGTCTAAAAAGATATTCTGGGCGACCATCTCCAGAGTTGCACTGAGAGTTGGCAAGGTAACTTTTTCGTTGCTATTGCCTACTAAATAGCAGAAATTGAAGGGAACATCTTGCCCACTTTGACTTGTAATCCGTTCTGAAGCACTAGAGCTATATTGACACTCAAAACGAGTATTAGCTTTGGAGTAGTGGTTCAGTTCCATCAAGGCAGCATAAGCATTGGCGATGACCCGATCGCCCAAGCCCGAAAATGCACCGGGTAGCACCAAATAAGCAGAAGTTTGAGGCAATAGAGATGCAGGTAGCCAATCTCGCAGGTTATAGGCTAGATCTAGCACCATCCCTGACCCTGTACCCCCAGATAAAGAGCAGACGATAAAGCAGTTTACACCCTTATCCAATTGTACACCTTGATCAATCATGAACTTTTCATGACCAATAATGCGGCTTTTGGCATTGTCAAAGGCGCTTTTAATGGCGGGGTAGTTGAGTGAAAATGCAAAACGGCCTAGGGCACGAATTTGCCCAGCACCTGCCAAAATTGAGTCTGTACCGCGCAATTCGCTGGGAAACCACTCTTCTAAGTAGGGATAAGACGAGATCGAGTTGAGCAGCGCTTTTGCGTTTTCCACCTTAGCCCAGACTTGCTCCACAGGCCGCAGAGAAATATCCTGCTTCAGGACCGTTTGGGGTTCCGAAACCTTGGCATTTTGTTCGGTATCAATATGAACAAAGGAGACGATCGGTAAGTGATCCAGGGATCCATAGGATTCAACGATCATACGCCGAATCTTAATTAGGATTTCCTTGCCTGTACCCCCCAAGCCGACAATTACAGTAGGAGTCATGCCAACATATTCAGCCATAGCCCTTTTCCTCAGTGAAGAAGCAGTTATTTCAGGATTATGCAGGATTTATCAAGGTAGACCATCACAGGTTATGGGGAAAGTCCTGAAGAAGCTAAAAACAAAGTTAACGCTGTTACAAGGTTTTACTCTGTAAGATACAGTCTCTGCCCAGTGTTTATGATCTCTCTTAAATCCTGAAATGGTGTGGTTTAGGCCCAGTACTAGCCTAAAAGTGTCTGTATTCTAGCTTATATCCGTATCTTAGCCAAGCAAAGTAAACAAGATCTGTAACTCTCAGTACAGGACAAAAAATGCTCAGAATTGCCGCAAACCCTTGCAGGGCGTGCATTTGAGGCTAAGTGCCTGAAACCCTTGTAGAGTAGGCGTTTCCAAGGTTTTGTC
>DALYGI010000303.1:2652-5529 GCA_031971595.1 Prochlorotrichaceae cyanobacterium CTOTU29312 | reverse complement strand
CAAGTGTTACCGCTTTCGCGGCGCTGAAGAACGGTTGTCATGGTTTTTTATGATTACGAGAAATGTATTGCCCTTGCGGACATCCCTAATGTAACCGAAGTATTAAGTTTTGTGAAGAGGTGTTACAGAAAAATTTTTAACGGGGGTCTAACCAGGGTCTAACCGGGGGTGATTGTTAAGAATCGATCGGTGCTTGAGAAGAATTTCTTAAAACTAGGGCGTTCCCCGTGGCTGATCCCTATGCTAGGTCAACTGGCTGGATCGCGCATGGATTAGCGTTCAGGAGAATCATAGAGGAGAACTACGATGGGGAAACCAACGGGCTTTATCGAGTTTTTGCGGGAAGTGGCGGAGGATGTGTCCCCCCTCGATCGCATTGGTCATTGGGATGAGTTCCATCTGCCCATGGAAGAGGATCGCCTGCGGAACCAGGGAGCCCGGTGCATGGACTGCGGTACGCCCTTTTGTCACACGGGGCTGGAAATTAGCCGCATGGCTAGCGGTTGCCCCATTCATAATCTGATTCCAGAATGGAATGATCTGGTGTATCGGGGCCGCTGGCAAGAAGCATTGCAGCGATTACATAAAACCAATAATTTTCCTGAATTTACGGGTCGGGTCTGCCCTGCGCCCTGTGAAGGGGCCTGTGTGTTGGGCATTATTACCCCCCCGGTGACCATTAAAAATATTGAGTATTCCATTGCGGAAAAGGGCTGGGAGTCCGGTTGGATTACCCCAACGCCTCCGGCGAAGCGCACGGGTAAAAAAGTAGCGATCGTGGGGTCTGGCCCGGCGGGGTTAGCGGCGGCGGATCAGTTAAATCATGCGGGCCATTGGGTTACGGTGTACGAACGGGCCGATCGTCCCGGTGGGTTGCTGATGTATGGCATTCCCAATATGAAGTTGGATAAAAAGGGCGTGGTGATGCGCCGCTTGGAAGTGTTGGAGGCGGAAGGGATTACCTTTGTTTGCAATACGGAAATCGGCAAAGATATGACGCTAGAGCAGTTGCAGTCAGACTATGACGCGGTGGTGCTGTGTCTGGGGGCAACCCGGCCCCGTGATCTACCCATTGAGGGACGATCGCTTCAGGGGATTCATTTTGCTATGGAATTTTTGACCGCCAATACCCAAAGTGTGCTGCAAGGAAGCCCCACGGCGGATTACATTTCGGCGGCGGGTAAGGATGTGGTGATTATTGGGGGCGGTGATACGGGAACAGACTGTGTGGGTACTTCCTTGCGCCACGGCTGTACCAGCGTTACCCAGTTGGAAATTATGCCCAAGCCAGCGGAAAGCCGCACCAGTAGTAACCCCTGGCCCGAATGGCCCAAAATTCACCGCACAGACTACGGCCAAGAGGAAGCGATCGCCCAATTTGGCCAGGATCCGCGCACCTATTTGACCACAGCCACCCGGTTTGAAGGGGATGAAGAGGGGAATTTAAAGGCGGTGCATACCGTCCAAGTGGAATGGTTGCGGGATGAGCAAGGACGCTTTAACCCCCAACCCATTGAGGGCACGGAGAAAGTCCTCCCCGCTCAGTTAGTGCTGTTAGCCATGGGCTTTTTAGGGCCAGAAACCACCGCCTTAACCCCCCTCGGCATGGCGATCGATCCTCGGAGTAACATCCAAGCCACCTATGGGGAATTTTCCACGAATTTGCCCGGAGTTTTTGCTGCCGGAGACTGTCGGCGGGGCCAGTGTTTAGTGGTGTGGGCTATTAACGAGGGGCGGGGGGCAGCCCGTGCCTGCGATCAATATCTGATGGGAAGCAGCGACTTACCCTAGTCCCCCTGAGCCTATGCAGCGTTTAGCCCTCCGCACGTTCACAGCCCTGAAACCCTTTTTGAGATGGGTGGTTTTGGGGGCAACGATCGTTTTTTTGGGGGATCAGCTGCGGCGGTATGGGGGGGAAATGTTAGCCCTCTCCCTCGCCCCGGAAGCCTACCGGCTGATTGCCCTAGCCCTAGTCCTAACGATCGGGGCCCACGGTTGGGCGGGGGTTGCTTGGGGGTGGATTCTGGCCTATCTAAACTATCCCCAGCCCTACACCTGGGCGATGCAGGTCTATCTCAGGACTAATATTGCCAAGTACCTGCCGGGAAATATTTGGCACTTTGTAGCGAGGGTACGGGCCAGCCAAGCCCAGCGGATCCCCCTCAGTATTAGTATGCTCAGCGTGGGTCTAGAAGCGGTTTTGATGATGGCCGCTGCGCTGATTCTTGCCTTGGGTAGCCCCCTTCCCTGGGGGATCAGAATCCTGGGGCTAGGCGTGGTCTTGGGTCTATTACACCCGCGCTTTCTCCGACCCGTGCTTCAGCGTTTAGAACGATCGAAACGGAGGCAAATCGATCGAATCAATCAAATTGATCAAGCCAGTCAAACCCAGCCACTTCATCCACTCGATCCGAATCAACAGCCAGCCCATCAGCCCGAATTTCGCCCGCCAGAGTTTTGCCCGCCCGAACAGGACAGCGAACAACCGGCTCCTGTTTTGCCCTATCCCTGGCAACCCCTAGGGGGGGAGTTGGTTTTTGTCTTGCTCCGCAGTTTAGGTTTTTTAACGATCGTTTTGTCCCTCTATCCCTTACCCGTCCATCAGATCGGACGCTTGGTGAGTAGCTTTAGCGTAGCCTGGGTGTTAGGTCTAGTGGTTCCCGGCGCACCGGGGGGCTTAGGGGTTTTTGAAACCACCGCCATCTTATTGTTAGAGGGTTTATTACCCACCAGTCTCGTCTTGGCGGCGGTAACTATTTATCGCGTCCTGAGTACCCTAGCAGAAGCGATCGGGGCGGGCTTGGCTCATCCGATCTTCTCCCTAAAATCCTCTGGCTAAATCTACGTGAGTTCGCAAGTCAGAAGATAGCCTCAAGA
>DALYGI010000303.1:0-2552 GCA_031971595.1 Prochlorotrichaceae cyanobacterium CTOTU29312 | reverse complement strand
TAACTCCTCGTTAACTACTCGTTAACTGTGTCCAATATCGATCGTAAAGTTGGGCAATGGGTAGCTCCAGGGGCACAATACTTTCACATTTTTCTAGGATGTCCGTTGGCGGAAATAGGGTGGTATCGTTCTGAAAATCCGTTGGTAAACGATCGTAGGCGGTACGGCTGGGGGTTGCAAAAAAGAGTCGTTGCATTAAGGGCGCGGCAATTTCTGGATCGGCCATAAAATTCATCCAGGCGTAGGCCGCATCCACGTTTGGAGCCCGTTTGGGAATGGCCAGCACATCTGTCCAGAGAGAGGAGCCACTTTTAGGCACCACGTAGGCCAAGTCTTCACTTTCTTCAATGGCTGTCCCCGCATCCACGGAGTAGGCCATGGAAACCCACAAATCCCCTGCCATCAGTTGATCGCGCCAGGCATCGGTGGTGAAAGTGGCAATGGCGGGTTTGAGTTTGAGTAAGACCTCGTAGGCTTCGGCGATCGCCTTGGGATCTTGGGTGTTGTAGGAATAGCCCAATCCTTTAAGAATGGCCCCCAGGGTTTCCCGGACATCATTGAGCATGGTAATCCGGCGAGAAAGCTTTTTGGGATCTTTCCAGAGTTCGGGCCAGTCTGTGGGGGGGCTGGGCATTAACCGCTGATGGTAGATTAACCCTGTGGTTCCCCAACTGATGGGCAGGGTGTACCGGTTGCCCGGATCGTAGGCGGGATTTTGGTAATTGGGGAAAAGTTCATCCAAACGCTCTAGGCGATCGTGTTCGAGGGGGAGCAATAAATCCAACTCGATCATTTTCCGTACCATATAATCGGAGGGATAAATGATGCTGTAGTTGTCTCCGCCCCCTGCCTGAAGTTTGGCTAACATGGTCTCGTTAGAGTCGTAAATATCTACCACGACCTCCAGACCCGTCTCCTCCGTAAACCGTCGGGTGAGTTCCTCATCCACATAGCCCGCCCAGGTGTAAATGTAGAGACGATTGCTATTTAAAGTGGGAGCCGGGGGCCGCTGAAATCCGCCCCTCATACGTACACACCCGGAAAACACCAAGCCCATTAAGGCAAAACCGCTGGTTTTCAAAAAACGACGGCGACCCCCACGAAATCGGCGCGATCGAGGTGGCATCTGACCGGAAGATTCTGAAGATTCTGAAGACAAGGAAGCGCCCATAATTCTCCGTCGTTATGGTTAACCTAGTTTCTCTGAACGGGCAGCGTCGATAGCATTAGCCCTTCCTGGGGGAGCCAAGACACATAAACCGGAGCTAATTCGGTGAGATTATGCCCCCCTGCCGCTTGACGCACCACTAACTGCTCCCCACTCAAGAGTTGGACAATACACTGCTGATGGGTTCCCAGATACATCACCTGTTCCAAGGTTCCTTGGAAGCAATTTGCGCTATTCTCTGGCGGGTTCAGGCTGATCCGAATTTTTTCGGGACGGATACTAAACACCACGGAACGATCGTTAGGAAGGGTGGGCAGGGGTTCCTCTGGAGATTCCACCACAATGGACAGCCCGTTGCTGCTGGTGACGATCGCACTGTGGGAGTTCTCTAGGTTTGCCTGACCCTGGAGCAGGTTTGTATCTCCAATAAAGTCCGCCACAAACGGGGTTTGAGGACGATCGTAAATGGAACGGGGGGAGCCAATTTGCTCCACATAGCCCTGATTCATCACCGCAATCCGATCGGACAAACTCAGGGCCTCTTCCTGATCATGGGTGACCATCACAAAAGTCAGACCCAATTCCCGGTGCAGGTTGCTTAACTCCATCTGCATTTCTTTACGCAGTTTAAGATCCAACGCCCCCAAGGGTTCATCTAAGAGCAGCACCGCCGGACGATTGACCAAAGCTCTGGCTAAGGCCACCCGTTGCTGTTGTCCCCCGGAGAGTTGATTGGGGTAACGGCTGCTCATGCGCTCCATTTGCACCAGATGCAGGGCATGGCGTACCCGATCCTCTCGCTCTGGAGCCGGACAATTTTTCACCTTTAGGCCAAAAGCCACATTTTCCGCCACGGTCATGTGGCCAAAGAGAGCATAACTCTGAAAAACCGTATTCACCGGGCGACGGTAGGGGGGGGTGCGGCTCATATTGTCACCGCGAATAAACACATCGCCACTACTGGGTTGTTCAAATCCACCAATGAGCCGTAGGGTCGTCGTTTTACCACAACCGGAGGGGCCTAAAATGCTGAAAAACTCACCGCGCTGAATTTCTAGATTTACCCCTGAAACAGCGGGCTCCCCATTGTAGAGTTTGGTAATATCCCTTAATGCCACATCCACAGGACGATCGGTGGTCTGGGGGGGGGCTGCTTCGGTCTGGACAGACTGAGACATAGGCGGATCTCTCTCCCTCTGAGTTAGGGTCATTTTAGAGGGGAACTGTCAGAGGAGCAAGATCATCGGGGTGATTCGTTGGTTAATGTGGGTTGGTTAATGAACGGGATACTTACTTAGGAATGCGGACTTTATAACCTGGAATTTCACTACCAAGACACCGAAGCCCCGAAGGAACGCCTTTGTGTTCTTTGTGCCTCTGTGGT
>DALYGI010000302.1:0-5535 GCA_031971595.1 Prochlorotrichaceae cyanobacterium CTOTU29312 | reverse complement strand
CTAATCACTAGCCCCACTAATCACTACCCACTACCCACTACCCACTACCCACTACCCACTACCCACTAATCACTACCCACTACCCACCTACCCCCACTACTCACCAAAATTAAACCTGCAAGCCCGCATCTCTCTGACGAATTTCCCACACCTTGAGCACAATTAAATACTCATAAAAGCTTTGTAAAATACACCAAGTTAGCCCCGGAGAACCATCCCAAATCACCCCTAAAATAAAGTACATATACAGAAAACGCACCAGGGGACGCAGTGGCAAACGATGGGACAAATGCTTAAGGGCATGGCGGCGCTGAATTTCTGTTTTCCCAAAGAAAATTGCCTTCCAATTAATCTGGGTATTGGTCAATTGGCGTAGGGTTTCCTGGGCCTCATCGCTAGAATAACGGTTATGTTTCTCAATCCAGCGGCTAAACCCTTTACTACAGGTATAATGGGGATAGGTTTCCTTCAAAAAACTCACGGCACCATCATACACTTCCCGTTCCGTATGCCCGTAATCGTCAAACCACACCTTATCCGGCCTTAACAAACGCATCTGATATCGAGGATATTGGGTACTCCGGCGAATCCATTTCCCCATAAACATGACCCGTTCCGCCACATAATAGCCCACATAGTTTGGATTTTGAATGGCAGCTAATCCCTCTTGAAAGAGTTCCGGTGTCATCCGTTCATCCGCCTCTAAATATAAACCCAGTCATGTTTGGCAGGAACAGACCGTAGCATCCAAGTCCGTTGCTTGCCGTGACTTTCAAAGGTGTGGGGAATAAACCGTACCGGATACTTTTCGGTGTAGCTCGAAACGATCGCTTCGGTACGATCGCTACTGAGAGAATCAACGACAATAATATCGTCTGATAACAGGGCGGATTCTAAACAGGCGGCAATATCCAGTTCTTCGTTATAGGTAAGAATGTAGATAGAAAACATATTCAGGAATCTTAAGGGCTACGAGTCATTGATTTTATTGATCATACTCGATTTGATTAATCAACGTTCAACGGGAAGAGACGTTTTTGTTCTTCGGAAAAAGCATCCGCTGCGGCCAGGCGTGGAAAATCTCGAATCACCGTGGAGCAGCGCTTCACAAAGGATTGAACCCAATCCCGGAGCCATTGCTGTTGCTGAGGGCTAACCGGTTGGTGAATGAGTTGGGTATTTTCCGCTAAACAAGTAACATTCCCCGTGCGATCGATTTGAAACCCTTCTAACCACTTCACCTGAGGACGGCTAGATTTCCAATAATTGACAATCACCGCCTTGCCTAAATATTTCTTAGAAAATTGGCTCAGTTGGTTAATGGCCAGTAAGTATTCCTTGAGAATGCCCACCGCTTCATCCTGAACAGGGGCCGGGGACGATCGGACACCGGGCGAGGTGCTACCCCCATTGGCCGATGAAGACTGGGAGCGGAGTCCTCCCGTTGCCACGCTCAGGTTCCGAGATGCCGTATTGGTTTCCGAGGCCCGGGCACGGTTAGAAGAGCTTTGGGCTCCGGCTAAATAGCGCAAGGTGGAAATGGCGCTGCCTGCATTCTCTTCCAGGGTTTCCTTAAAACCGCTAAAAGCCGCACGGTACTCAGTGGGGGCCAGGGCGTTGTCCACAATCACCAAGAGCACCAGACCTTCCACCACCTTGTAAATGTAAGCGCGAGATCCGGCAAACTGGAACTCAAAGGTTTTAAAAGAAGAGGGGGTTGTCTCTAAAACTTGACAGATTCCCTGGGCTAGGGCTTCTTTTTGTTGCAAATTCAGGCGTTCGCTCACCCCATAAAAGCAAGGGCGAGACCGTCCATCCATCAAAGCCAGTCCTACAATGCCCGGTAACCCTAGAAATTCTTGAACAACCTCCCGTTTCATAGTCTTCTCAGAGCCTAGATGCCTTACTAATCATATTAATACCGATTAATGCTGAATTGAATGCTAAAAAAATAAGCGTCTAACCTACCTAACCAGGGGAGACCCGTAAGCAGGACTAGACCCTGTACGCACACCGTTACACCAGAAATAAGCCTAGAGATGGGTTTTATCGGTACAACCTTACCTGTACAACAGATTCTAGCCATTTCACCGACTATCAGGTTAATCTCCATCAAAAATTCAAGAAAAGCACTCCAAGATTAACGGCACCTTCACAATAAACAAATTCAGAATGAACTCCCATGAACATTTTGAAGAAATTAAGAGTATGCTGAAGGTTCGTGGGTTGGCTGAGTGGATCCATACTCCAGTCTTTTCCGTGGTACTCAATGGTTCAGTGGGGTAGCCCTACGGTATTATCTATCCTATACCTTAGGGGTTGATGGTTAATCAGCAAATTTTTCATGTTTTCCGTTCTGTCCTCCTACAACGATGGTTTATGTCGGATCTCCCTTTTACCTTAGATCAATTACGAATTCTGAAAGCGATCGCCACAGAAGGTAGTTTTAAGCGAGCGGCAGATAGTCTGTATGTATCCCAGCCTGCGGTGAGCTTGCAGGTGCAAAACCTAGAGCGCCAAGTGTCGGTTCCTCTGTTCGATCGGGGGGGACGACGGGCCCAGTTAACGGAGGCGGGCCATCTGTTGCTCAGTTATGGCGAAAAAATTCTGAGTCTCTGTGAGGAAACCTGCCGAGCCATCGAAGATTTGCAAAATTTACAGGGGGGCACGTTGATTGTGGGGGCCAGTCAGACCACCGGCACCTATCTGCTGCCCCGCATGATTGGGATGTTCCGCTCTAAATATCCCGATGTGGCGGTGCAGTTACACGTCCATTCTACCCGGCGCACGGCCTGGAGTGTGGCCAATGGTCAGGTGGATCTGGCGGTGATTGGGGGGGAAGTGCCCGGCGAGTTGCAGGAGGCCCTGGTGTCTGTGCCCTATGCGGAGGATGAGTTGGTTTTGATTTTGCCCTCTTCCCATGCCCTAGCCCAGACGGAAACCATCGATCGGGATGATTTGTATAAGTTGCAGTTTATTAGCCTGGATGCCCAATCCACCATCCGCAAGGTGATTGACCAGGTACTGAGCCGCCATGGCATTGAAACCGCCCGCTTAAAGGTGGAAATGGAGCTAAATTCCATTGAAGCTATTAAAAATGCGGTGCAATCTGGACTAGGGGCGGCTTTTGTCTCCGTGTCCGCCATCGAAAAAGAATTAAAAAATGGGTTATTGCACCGGGCCCGCATTCAAGATGTGGTAGTGCGTCGGGCCCTGTTGGTCATTTATAACCCCAACCGTTACCGATCGAAGGCGGCGGATGCCTTTAGCCGGGAAATTCTGCCCTGTTTTGCCAGCAATGGCAACTTTGTGGCCACCCTAGACAATCTCCAGCGCAATAATAAGGGAACCGCCATTCCCACCCTGTCCACGGTGCTGGCGGATGATTTTGGGTCTGACTTTTTGGGGATTTTGGACGGAGGCCGTAAAGAAGAGTGATGAGTCTGCTTTGCACACGCCCTGGTTGTGCCCAGCCCCATTCCCTATCCGAGCCCCTGCCTACCTTCTTTTCCGATCCCGTTGCCGATCGTTTGGAGCAATTAAAACGCTCTTGCTGCCAAGTGTGTGGGATGCCCTTAGTCCTAAACGATCGCTATTACCCCTATCAAATTCTGGGCAAGGGGGGATTTGCTGCCACCTACCTAGCCATTGATGGGGCAAGCCACGATCGGCGCTGTGTGGTCAAACAGTTGCAGCCCAACCCCCGCTTTGACAACGCCCAACTAGAACTCGCCCAAACCCTCTTTCGTCGAGAAGCCAGCGCCCTGGCCCAGTTTGGGGCCGGCCATCCCCAAATCCCCAATCTTTACGACTTTTTTCCCCTGGTGGTGCCGGAACGATCGGAAAACCTAGTACACCAGGAATTTTTTTACCTCATTCAGGAATTTGTGGCCGGTAAAACCCTCTCCGAGGAAATTAAAACCCGTGGAGCCTTGCCCATTCCCCTCGTGCTGAATGTTTTTGAGCAAGTCCTAGACATTCTGGACTACGTGCATCAGCATCACTCCATTCACCGAGACATCAAGCCCTCCAATTTAATGCTGCACCCCTCCGGGCAAATTTATCTCCTGGATTTTGGGGCGGTCAAACAGGTGTCCCAGGTGGGGGAAATGTCCTCCGAATGGTCTAGTAATATTTACTCCCCCGGTTACGCACCGCCAGAGCAAGTTTCTGGTGCAGCGGTCTATCCCGCAACAGACCTCTATGCCCTGGGAGTTACCTGTGTGGTGGTATTGACCGGAGAAAAACCCCGAAAATTAATGGATCCCTACAAACAATCCTGGCGCTATCGAGATTATGTAGCCATCAGTGACGCACTAGCAGCCATTTTCGATCGTTGCTTGGCCCCCGCCCCCAGCGATCGATTTGCCTCCGCCCTAGAAGCCCTAGAAGCCCTACACCAAAGCGATCGATCGTCTCTCTTAACGGGGCCCTGCTCCTGGTCTCCCCGCCCAATAGTAGAGATCGCTCCATCCTTGGAAACTGAAGACCTAGAACCCTCCCCCAAAATTTCCTTACAAACAGCCCACCTCGAAAATCCCCCTGGAGACGACGAAGAAACCGGCATCATCGCTAGGAGTTAGGTCTCCTAAACCCTAAACCCAGGCTATTTTAATAGCGTAGGGAGATGGGGAACGATCGTTTAACTCAGAAAGACTAACTTTACAATTGCTGCTACGATTAAACCAACGATCGCTACTAATAGCATTGTAATTTGGTTAAAACGATCGTTTATTTTATCAAAGCGTTGATCAGTTTTAGTCTCAAGTTGGTTAAATCGATCGCTGACATCAGCCTTAAGTTGTTCAAGGCGATCGTCTATCTTCTCAAAACGTTGATCAAACTTGGCTTCAAGTTGGTTAAATCGATCGCTAACATCAGCCTTAAGTTGTTCAAGGCGATCGTCTATCTTATCGAATCGTTGATCGACTTTCTCAAATTGTTTGAGGGTTTCGGAACGGAAATCTTTAAGATCCCGATCGAGTCGGTCAATGTTTTTCTCGTTATGTCGCACACTTTCTTGAAGGGCTGCAACGGTGGGATCTGTGGGGGTGATCGTTTGAGTCATAACACAACTGCCTTTTTTTAGAAAATCTGGCGTACCAGATTATTTTAATAGCTTGGGGAGATTGGACACGATCGCTTACGATCGCTTCGATCGCTCAGGTCTCAATCAGTATATTTTCAACTGCTGTTGGTGCGGTGCGGGCATTGTGATAAATCCACAATCCGTATAAACAAACCCCAAAGAGATAGACTTCAAACCAACCCCAAGCCATAAAGCCGTAATGGGCGATCGTTAAGAAGACGAGTCCTCTGACGGTGACTTCCCAGAAACTTCCCACGGCCCACACCCGATCGTGACCTTGGATGAAGAGGGTTCCCGATCGGGTCAAAATCAGAAGGTTGCCGAAGGCGGCTAAAAATTGAGTGGGCAGGGCTAGGGCGGCGATGCTTTCGGGGTGAACTAAGTTGGCCATTAATTGGGCCGCAGGGCCAAACATGCAGAGGAGGTTGGCTGTCCAGGCGGATAGG
>DALYGI010000301.1:0-5553 GCA_031971595.1 Prochlorotrichaceae cyanobacterium CTOTU29312 | reverse complement strand
ACTCATAACTCATAACTGTCCCCTATTCCCTTAACTAAGCGGCAAGCCCTTGGCTAGACATCCGCATAATGTCGCGGGTGCTAAAGCCAATGTTTCCTAGGGCTTCGCCATATTGAATCATGAAATCCTCCAGGAGGGCTTCTTTTTCCATGCCTAAAACCGCTGCATCGTCCGCTACTTCGTTGAGCATCCGCCACACAATGGGCAAATTCTGACGGTTAGCGGCTTCCAGATCGGCTTTAGAGGTTTCAAAATTGGCTTTCAGCCATTCTTCCCCAAAGTTTAAGTGGAGGTATTCATCCTTGACTACGCCCTCGGTAATCTTGCGGGCAAAGGGATCGGCCACAGGAAGATAAATGTTATAGGCGGCGATCGCAAAACATTCAATAATTAATGCCTGAATGAGTAAGCAGTGGACAACATTACCTTCTGCTGCCGCGTGGTTAAAATTATGGTGAAGGTCTGCAAAAAATTGCTGAGCAAATTGAAGATCTGGGGTTACGTTCAAATTGCGCCCACAGGATTCAAATCCGCCCTTATGACGACGCTCCATTTTTGCCAACTTCACCAATTCTGCTTCGCTCTCAGGCAGCAACTTGGTTAACGCCATGTAGTTATCATGGGCTTCCTGCTCCCCTTCAATGACGATCGCGTTGATCCGGCTATAGGCATCTTTATAAGTCGCACTTTGATAGTCCAGTTCAAGGCTTGCCTGAAGCTGCTGCATAAAATGTTTTCCTCTTAGATCTTAAATGTGCTGTACAAAAATTGCGGGAACTGCCGCTGTTGCAGAGAGACCGATCTGGAATTCTGCACACCCCTGCGGGAATGGCTACCCTCAACGGGGTACAAACATTAGAATGGCTCATCTCAAGCATTAATGATCTTTATACATTGCTGCAACGAGACTGACCACCCTAACCATAAGTCAACTTACCTATTATACTCTACTGGTTTTCTTATCAATTTGTAATCTTTTTCCTAGAGCCTACTCTATGACTAGGGATCACTAGCCCAAAACCGATCGGTTTAGGTAGGGTTGGAGCACTTCGGGGACTCGCACGGTGCCATCGGGGTTTTGGTAGTTTTCTAAAATGGCGGCCATGGTTCGCCCGATCGCTAGGCCGGAGCCGTTGAGGGTATGGACAAACTGGGTGCCTTTTTTGCCCGCTTCTTTAAACCGAATATTGGCGCGGCGGGCTTGGAAGTCTTTGCAGTTCGAGCAACTAGAAATTTCCCGGTAGCGATCGGCGGAGGGGAGCCACACTTCCAGGTCGTAGGTTTTGGTGGCGGAGAACCCAATATCCCCGGTGCAGAGGGCCAGGACTCGATAGGGCAATTTGAGGGCTTGGAGGATGGCTTCTGCGTCAGCGGTGAGGGTTTCCAGTTCCTCCATGGAGGTGTCGGGATGGACAAATTTGTACATTTCCACTTTGTTAAACTGGTGCAACCGGATTAAACCACGGGTATCCCGTCCGTAGCTGCCCGCTTCCCGACGAAAACAGGGGGTAAAGGCGCAGTAATACAGGGGCAACTGGTCACGCTCTAAAATTTCGTCCCGGTGAAAGCTGGTGAGGGGCACTTCGGCGGTGGGGGTCAGCCACAGGTCATCCCGATCGCACTTAAAACTTTCTTCGGCAAATTTGGGGAGTTGTCCCGATGCGGTGAGGGAGGCGCTATTAATCAAAAACGGCGGTAAAACTTCCTGGTAACCATGTTGGGTGTGACGATCGAGCATGAAACTAATCAACGCCCGCTCTAGGGCGGCTCCCACCCCCATCAGGGTCACAAAACGGCTTTGGGCAATGCGGGTCGATCGTTCAAAATGGAGAAATCCTAATTTTTCCCCAATTTCCCAATGGGGCAGGCCCGCTTCCTGAGGGATAAACTCCTCACCCCAGCGCCGGACTTCTTGGTTTTCCTCCTCACTGCTGCCCCTAGGGGTAGACTCATCGGGCAGGTTGGGCAGGGTCAACAAAATTGTTTCAATTTGGGCTTTAATGTCCCGTTCGCGGGGTTCCAGATTGCCTAATTCCGCTTTGAGGGCATTACCTTCGTCCTTGAGGGCTTGGATCTCTGGGCTATCCGGCCCGGCCCCGGCTTTCATCTGTTGCCCCACCTGCTTGCCCACCTCATTACTGCGGGCCTGCAACCGCGATCGTTCGGTCTCGATTTCCCGTTGTTGCTGATCTAAGTCCAGCAGAGCTTGCAGATCGTAGCCACTGCCCCGCAGATTGAGCGCAGCTTGTACGAGGTCGGGTTGGGTGCGAATTTGGCGAAGGTCAAGCACGGGAATTTAACCAAAATTTACTTCACCAGAATACCTTAGGAGACTGTAGTTTTGAGTTTTGAGGGTTGAGTTTTGAGTTTTGAGTTTTTAGGATGGGGTTTTTGCGATCGAGTTTTCAGTTTTAAGTTAGCGGGGGATGTTTCGATCGCTCCAGACGCTACCTAGACCCTGGACAATGCCTCGGCCAATCAAACCGATCGCTTTGCCTAAAATTTGGGTTAACAGATAAACCACCCCCTGACCCAACCACCGGGTTAAAGCCTGAAGGCGGGGGGCTGCTGCATCTCGAAATTCTAAACCGAGGGTGACACTTTGCTGCCAAAGATTAAGTCCCTCTAATTCCCCTTGGCGGGGGGCATAGATCCCTAGGCGATGGATGCCGTCGGGCTGAATCACCAGGAGGACAAAGCGGCTTTCGTAAATGTTGCGGGGTTCCTCGAAGCTTTGCAGCACCCGATATTTCCAAGATAAATCATTGCGAAAGCGCTCAATCTGGCGGGTGGACAATAAACGGGGGTGAAAATAGGTTTGCTTAATCAGTTCCACCTTAGAGCATTCATTCAAGAGGGGTTGCACCACCCCATTGGCCACCTGCAACACCAGATTTTCAAATAACTGCTCTAACCGATTCAGGGCTTCCGGCGAGTCGTAGCGGTAAGGGCTGCCATCCACTAAAACCGCTTCTTGAAAGAGGACGGTCTGGACTACGGTAGACCACAGGGGAATTTTATGGAGAATAGACGATCGTACCGGCTCCCGATAGGACAACAACCGGGGCACCAGGGGCACCGCCTGCCCTTGCAACGTGACGATCGTATATTGCCCAAAAAAGCGAGTAATGGTTTCTGTCCATAAATCCTCTAAAATTTCCTGCTGCTGTTCCCCCAGTTGGGCCGACGTAAGGCCAGAATGGCGCAACTCCGTTAACCGATCGCCAAAACACTGCACCACTAACAGCAAAAGTTCCTGACGTTTATGGAGATTCAAGCCATCAATTTCCAGGGGCAGAGGGGTGAGGTTACGAAGGGGAGTGGCCAGCTTGGCCGTCAAACGATCGAAGAGGAGATTTTCCAGGTGGGGGGGCAGGGACAAATCCCCTGGCGCGAGGGGAGGGGCAGAGCTTAGATTGACTGACGTTAGGTTGGCAGAACTCAGGTTTACTGAAGTCGAATCTCCTAAAATTACACCAGGATCGCTTTCCGGGGGCAAGGCGGGGGCTAAAGCAGAAATGTCCTGCGGGGACTGCTCCAGGGGAGACAAGCCCTGTGGTAGCAAACCCTTTTGCAACAACCACTGCACCAGTTGTAATTCCCGCTGTTGTCCTTGCAAAATTTGACGATCGAGCCAAGTCTGGGGAATCGATTGCAACGTGGTTTGGATCTGCTGAAGTTCCCCTTGAACCAGAGCGCTGCCCCGGAGACAGGCTTGGTAGAGCCGCCGCTGTAACCAGTCCCTAGGGGTATCTGTCGGAGAATTGGCCGATTCTAACCCTGGGGAAGTTACGGATGTCCCTAAAGTCATAGACGTGGTTTGCACAGCCCCATCTCTCCACCAAACCCCTTGCCCCTGAGCCAATTGCCCCAGAGCATCCCGCAGCCGATCGGGGGGGCACAGTCCCCAGAGTAAGGACAGACCGGGTAAGGGAGGCGGAGGATCCCCTTGTCCCATCGCTAAGACGGGAACCGGAGGGGTGCGCCGTTGCAACTGCTGAAAAAGAAGGACATCCAAGCCATTACTTAAGTACACCAGCACAACCAGGGGATCGGGCAGGGAAGCAGACCCTAAAATCAGGTCGATCGCTTGGCCAAAAGACCCTACAAACTCTAATCTGGCCCCGGTGGGTTCCAGAATCGATCGCAGGCCGATCGCCACGATCGGATCCGCACTGACCACCACGATCGTAAGCGATGCGACAGGATTGGGGTTCGATTCTTGCCAGCGATCGGCTCCATTCTCCACGGATATTTTCAGGGGTTAACTGTGGTCAAAAGACTAATCGATTGAGGATTCGATCGTCAATAACGGTATAGTTTAGGGGTTAGGGGTTAGGGAATAGGGAATAGGGGTTAGGGAATATTAGGTTCATTTCCTACGAATCACTCCTCCACTCCCCACCCTCCACTAGCCACTCTCCACTAGCCACTCTCCACTCTTCTACTAACCACCCATGACCACCCTAATTCCCGTCCCTCTTCCCCAAAATCCCTACACCGTAGCGATCGAAGCGGGGGGAATCGATCGTCTGGGGGATTGGTTAACCGGAGAACATCTTTCTCGTCCCTTGGGCAAAAAAGCTTTGGTGGTGTCCAGTGCGCCGATTTTTCGTCACTATGGCGATCGGCTGATCACGAGCCTCAAAGCAGCGGGTTTCCAAGTGGCTCAACACCTCATTGCCCCCGGAGAACGCTACAAAACCCTAAGCTCCATTCAGCGCATTTGGGATGCTGCCGCCCTCCATCAATTAGAACGATCGTCGGTGATGATTGCCCTGGGGGGTGGGGTGGTTGGGGATATGACTGGTTTTGCTGCGGCCGGTTGGTTGCGGGGCATTGCGGTGGTACAAGTGCCCACGTCTTTGCTGGCGATGGTGGATGCCTCCATTGGGGGCAAAACTGGGGTGAACCATGCCCAAGGGAAAAATCTGATTGGGGCTTTTCATCAACCTTCTCTAGTTTTGATTGACCCGGAGGTGCTGCAAACCCTTCCAGCGCGGGAGTTTCGGGCGGGTATGGCGGAGGTAATCAAATACGGCGTTATTTGGGATTCGGATTTATTTAGTCAGTTAGAAGCGGCCAAACGGTTAGATGAGTATCGTTTTGTCAAAGGGGAATTGTTAGAAACCCTGCTGCAACGATCGTGCCAGGCGAAGGCTACCGTGGTGAGCCAAGACGAAAAAGAAGCGGGACTGCGGGCTATCCTTAACTATGGCCACACCTTGGGGCATGGCATTGAAACGGTGATGAACTATCGCGGTGTAAATCATGGGGAAGGGGTGGCTCTGGGCATGATTGGGGCGGGACGGATTGCCCTGACCCTGGGTAAATGGGACAGATCTGCTGTAGATCGTCAGCAGCGAGTTATTGAAAAGGCGAAACTCCCCACCCAACTCCCCGAAAGCCTAGATCGGGAAGCGGTGCTGCAAGCCCTGCAATGGGATAAAAAGGTGAAAGATGGCCAAGTGCGCTTTATTTTACCCACAGCGATCGGCCAGGTGGAACTGTGCCCCCATGTGCCTGAGACGGTGATTCGATCGGTGCTAGACG
>DALYGI010000300.1:2169-5564 GCA_031971595.1 Prochlorotrichaceae cyanobacterium CTOTU29312 | reverse complement strand
GGTGCCGAATATCCTGGTGTCGTTGTGTGAGGGGATGCCTAGCGATGTCCTTCCCTTCCTCATCCATAAAATCGAGAAGGTTTTTGTCCAGCATCTCCCCTGGGGTATAGCCCAACATCGCCGCCATCTGGGCATTGACAAAGGTGGTCACATTATTTTGATCTACAATCCAGATCCCTTCCGTCGTGGTTTCCACAATCCGCCGATACTGGATTTCACTTTCCTGGAGGGCCTGCTCCGCCAACTTCCGATCGCTCACATCTAAAATGATCCCATCCCAGACGATCGTTCCGTCCGCCAAGCGCTGGGGCATGGCCTGACCCTGCACCCAAATCTGTCTTCCAGAGGGGTTAATTAAACGCCACTCCCAAATCCAGCGGGTCAGGTGGGTTGCGGAGCGCATCACGGAGGCCTGCATCGCCGGAAAGTCTTCAGGATGCACCTGTTCCCAAACCAGAGAGCAGTTGCCCATCACCACTTCCGGGGAAAGCTCCCAAATTAAGACACTGCCCGAATTGGCATAGGTCAGTGCATCGGAGCCGTCGGGATACAATTCGTAGCGATAGATCACCCCTGGCAAATTATTATTCATTGCTTGCAACAGGGCTTCCCGTTCCGCCAAGGCTGCGGTTATGGCCTTTTGTTCCGTCACATCCCGTGCGGTGGCATAGGCCGCATTGGCTTCGGGCAGGGGGGTCGTGTTCCAAGAGAGCCACCGATAACTCCCGTCTTGGCACCGATAGCGGTTTTCAAAATGTTGAATAGATTCCCCCCTAGCCAGTCTTTGAGCAGCGGCTAAGGTGGCTGGCCGATCGTCGGGATGGACAAATTCCAGGTAGGGGCGATCGGTTAGTTCGTGGAAGGAATAGCCCAAAACCCGTTCAAAGGCAGGATTAACCTGAACAAAATATCCTTCCGTATTGACAATGCACAGCAAATCATTGGATAGGGCAAAGAGCCGATCCCGATCTTGTTGAAGGGCTTTTTTCTCCGTAATATTTTCATCCAGGCCCATTAAGCCCACCGGATGCCCCTCCGCATCATAGGAAACCCGGTAGCGATGGCGTAACCAACGGGTATTTTGCCCAAAATCACTCAGGGGCAGAGAAATGCGGTATTCAAAACTTCCCTGGCCCTCCTTTAAACTCTGGCCTTGACCATACTCAAACAGGTGGCGATCGTCGGGGTGAACCTGGGCGAGAAAGGTGTGAAAATTGCCATCAAAATTCCCTGCCCCAAACCCCAACAACTCTTGCCAATAGAGGGAGCCGTGTAAATGGGCCACTTTTAAATCCGGGGTGAGCACTATTTCCCAGATGCCGATTTCGTTGGCCTCCATGGTCAGGGTTAGGGCTTCCGTTTGATCCCGTAGCTTCTGTTCAACCTGTTGTTGATGGAGGGTATAGCTAAAAATTTCAGCTAAACTTTGGAGCAGGCGCAGGTCAGCATCACTCCAATCCCGGGGCCCCTGAAAATCGGCAACCCCCAGCCAGCCCAAAGGACGACCTTGAATGCGGAGGGGAACACACACTACCGCTTGCACGCCAAATTGTTCCCAGTGAACCCGATCGATCGTGGCGGTTTCGGGCAAACTGTTCAAGTCGGAAATGACAATGGTTTCCCCTTGAATTAACCGACTGGAGGCCCAAGGAAACTTACGGCGAGGTAAATTTTGGGCCAGATGAAGGCGGCGATCCGGCACATCCAAACACCATTCATGGGTCATGCTGAAGGATTGGAGGCTGGAGGATTGCAGGCCGGAGGAGTCTGGGTGCTGGGTAAACTGAAAGATAAAGGCACAATCCGCTTGACAAATACAGCCAATCTCTTCTAAAGCAAAATGGATTTCCTCATCAATGCGGTGAAAATCAACCTCCACAAAGCGCTTGGCAAGCTCTGTAATGCGTCGATTCAGTTCCGCTTCAATGGATAAGTCTTGATTCGCCTGGCGTAGGGCTTGGGTTTGCGCCTCAATTTGTGCCCGAAGATCTGCCTCCGAGGGGACGATCGTTTCCGGGGGAGATTTGTCCCGGAGTTCTGGAGCCAGGGGAGATAGGGGAGATACAGGAGATACGGGAGCCAGGGGGGAGAGGGCCACTAACTTTTGGGATTCTTCTTCTAACTCTAGGGCCGCTATCAGTTGCTCTCCTAAAATCCCCAGGATGGTTTGCATATCGCCAGGCAGGGGTTCCCGCCGATTCCCTTCCAGGTAAATTAACCCTTTCCAAGCCGGGCCAGAGGGGGTATCTGCCCACACGGGCACACAACAGAGCGATCGACCCTGAATCCAGCGGAGATGGGGATCCCCTTCAAAATTAAGGGAGTCTAACCGGAGGGGCGCTTCCCCCGTGGCAGACCACAGCAGGGGTTTCTGCTCCTGCTCAATCCAGGGCCAATCCAGGCCCGTTCCCTTGTCCATCACCTCACTGAGAATGGACAGGGGTAAAAACGTACATTTTTGGAGGTTATAGTTCCCCAAGGGAGAGTGTAAATCCAGGTGAAAATTCGATCGCTCCATCTGAATCCAATCTGGCCGATCCTCATCCAGGGAGGCCATCAAAACTACCCAAAAGAGTGTCCTACGATAAACCAGCACCATCCCCGCGTCACTCTGGGATCGCTTTAGCGCAAGCTTAAGTAATTGGCTGGTTAACTCTTCTGAGACGGCCATGGTAATAGAAGCGATCGAAATTGGTACCAAAACCAGATTGCAATATTTACTATACTAGGGTTACCCCTAATAATCAGTACAATCCAAGCAAAACCATACATTGACCGGAACCGGATTTCCCCCTACTCCTAGGGAGAAGAATGCTATATTGACTCAAACCTGTCTACTTCAACCCGTCTACTCAAGACCTGTCTACTTACGTCCCTAACACCTGCTATGACCTGGCGAAATTCCACCAACTTTTTCCCCGATCACCTCTGTGCGGCCCTGGCCTATCTGCTCCCTCTAACTGAAAGTATACCCTTTGGCCAGTTTGTACGGCGCGATTTTCCGTTCTTAGATGTGCTTCTGTTGCCCACAATTCCTATCCGGATCATTTACCAGAGCATTCCTTTTGGGTTGGGAGAACTGGTTATTTTCTTTGTGTTAATCTTAGGGGTTGTCCGCAATCCATCGATCTCCCGCTTTATTCGGTTTAATGTCATGCAGGCTATTTTAATTGATATTATTTTGTTCCTGCTGTCTCTGCTGGTCAGTATGGTATTAGCTCCGATGCTCCAAGGCATAGCCCTAGAAATTATCTTTAGCACTATTTTTCTGGGAGTTTTAGGCTCCTCGATCTATGGTATTTCCCAGTGCCTAGGGGGAATTTATCCTGATAAGATTCCCGGCATTTCAGAAGCCGCTAATGCACAGGTTCCTTTTTAGTTTTGAGTTTTTAGTT
>DALYGI010000300.1:0-2069 GCA_031971595.1 Prochlorotrichaceae cyanobacterium CTOTU29312 | reverse complement strand
GGCATTTCAGAAGCCGCTAATGCACAGGTTCCTTTTTAGTTTTGAGTTTTTAGTTATAAATTGCAAGTTTTGAATTGTGAATTTTGAATTGTGAAAGCAGTAGTTTTACTTTCCGGTGGTTTAGATTCTGCCACCGCAGCGGCTCAGGCTCAGGCGGATGGTTTTGAGGTCATTGCACTTTCCTTTGACTATGGGCAACGCCATCAGCGGGAGTTACAATCCGCCAAAACGATCGCTGCCCATTTGGGTATTACTCAGCACTTTATTTTGACAGTGAACCTCGGCCAATGGGGCGGCTCTGCCCTCACGGATCCCACCCAAGCCCTCCCCCAGGATGGCCCCGATCCGGCCCTAATTCCTGTCACCTATGTGCCCGGACGCAATACGGTGTTTATTGCCCTAGCCCTTTCTCTCGCGGAAGCTCAGGGGGCAGAGGCCATTTATTTGGGGATTAATGCAGTGGATTACTCCGGCTATCCCGACTGTCGCCCGGAATACCTCGCAGCCTTTCAAACCTTGGCGAATCTGTCCTCTAAGGTGGGCGTTGAGGGCCATGCCCCCCGCTTAGTGGCCCCCCTCATTCAAGACTCGAAGGTAACGATCGTGCGTCGGGCCTTAGCCCTAGGGGTTCCCATCGACAAAACCTGGTCTTGCTATCAAGGGGGAGAGCATCCCTGTGGGGTCTGTGATTCCTGTCGCATCCGCGATCGGGCTCTGGAGGAAGCGGGTTATCCTTGGACATAAATATACTGAGAATCCCTTTATACTTTTATACTGGACTGATCACATTCCCTAGCCCAAGCCTTATCCTTTCAGCGGGGTGAGTGCTGTGTGCTGGGGCTATTTTAAAAATGTATGAAAATCCGTAAAAAAGTATTATTCTTAATCAGTCTAACTTTAATAGGCTTAATTAGCGTTGTTTTAGGAACCGTATCGACGATTATCTTAAACAGTTTTAGAAAGCTAGAAGCAGAAGAAACAACCAAAAACTTACAAAGATTACAGGGATTTATTGATGAAGAAATCCAGGAATTAAATGCTATATCTAAAGATTGGGGACGCTGGGATGATAAGTAGGCCAGGCTAAATAAGGGGATCTATCAATGACGGCAGAATAGGGCTTTCAGCCGATTTAAAGCGCCCATTACTTTGTCTGATCTACTTACTTATTTTTTTGTTCAAAACAAAGATCCAATTTATATAGAAAATAATATTTATCCAGATATTTTTGACAACCTTAAACTGAATCTATTCTTGTTATACAATAAAAATACAGATATTGTCTTAAACTCTTCCTATGCTTTAGGTTCTCAACAGTTAGAAAAAGTAAAAAAAGAAATATTATTAGACCTTGAGCAAAAAGATTATCTCCTCAAGTTCACGGACGATCGGGGAGAAATTAAAGGTTTCATTATTCTTGACCAAGATTTATATTTTATTGTTTTGCGTCCTGTTTTAGATAGTGCATCACAGGGGCCAAGTCAAGGAACGATCGTTATGGCAAGGGTTATGGATCACAATAAAATAAAGGAATTAGAAAATTATACTAAGTTATCCATTAATATTTATTTTCTTGATGAATTATCAGAAGATCTCAAGTCAGTTTACCATGATTTAGATCAGAATAAAAGTAACGCGAAGTCCCTGGTTAAAATCAAAAATAAAAACCTCATCTCAGGATTTATCCTCCTCAAAGATATTGAAAATAAATCCATTGCCCTTTTAGCAGTTGATTCCCCTAGGGATATTTATGAAAAGGGAAACCAAGCAGTATTTTTTCTGGTGTTCTCGCTCATTATTGTGGGTTTTATTTTCGTAATTTTAATGTTAGTACTCATGGATCGGTTAATCCTTTATCGCTTAACCATTTTAGATCAAGACCTAAAAACGATCGGTAACACCAATAATCTAAATTTGAGAGTCCATATCCAAGGACAAGATGAACTCACCCACTTTGCCCATACCATTAACTGGATGCTGGATGAATTACAAAAGGAGAAGGATAAAACCGAAAAATTATTACTCAATATTTTACCGGAAACGATCGCGGAACAATTAAAACAAAGTCA
>DALYGI010000299.1:0-5574 GCA_031971595.1 Prochlorotrichaceae cyanobacterium CTOTU29312 | reverse complement strand
GCACGGGGAATGGACACACCAACGGCCATGGCACTGCTCACAGCAGGGAAGCGGACGTGGTTCGGGCCCATTAACCCTGACAGAATAGACCCTTCTGTCTTCAGCGGTTAGCCAACAGGAAACCGACACAAACGCCCCCTCCCTGGAGGGGGTTGGGGGTGGGTCTGACCTACCGGGAAACACCACCCCCCTGGCAAGATCCCCGGTTTCTGGGGACGTAGCATCAAGAAATTGGGCTTCGTTCGAGGAGACACTGGGGATTTGAGAATGCTTGGGATTGTGAATTAAATAAACCGGAAAGTTCAGGGTTAAACCACAAAGGCACAAAGAACACAAAGGAATTCCTTCGAGGCTTTTGTCTCTTTATGGTGAAATTCCAGGTTATAAAGTCCGCATTCCTTGGGATTTCTTTATGATTAGGTTTAAGGATAGATTGAACCTTTGATTCCATTTCTTAATGGCTGTCTTGGGATGCACCCATTTTGGATCCCATTTCCAAAGAAATAAAAAACAGGCTTTACTAGAATTTTTCGATCTTTGAAATATTATTAAAATTTTTAATCCTTAGTGTATTCAACCCTACTTTTTATCTAGATTTTCAAGCGTATAATTCATTCCTCAATGCTGTGGAGTAATCATCTTGAGCGGATTTGAATCTCAACCCAAGGTTGCAATCATTGGTGCGGGACGGGTGGGCAGTACCCTAGCTCAGCGTCTAGCAGAAAAAAATATTGCGGATGTGGTGTTACTGGATATTGTACCGGGGTTGCCCCAGGGCATCGCCCTCGATTTAATGGAAGCCAGAGGGCTAGAGCGACACGATCGCCAAATTATGGGGACGAATGCCTATGAAGATCTTCAGGGCGTGGATGTCATCGTGATTACGGCGGGTAAAGCTCGTACCCCTGGCATGAGTCGAGATGATTTATTGCTGACCAATGCCCGTATTGTGGGGGATGCGGCTCGTCAAGCGGCCCAGCAGTCTCCCCAGGCCATTTTTGTGGTGGTGACCAATCCCCTGGATGTGATGACCTATTTAACCTGGCAAGAAAGCGGCTTTCCCCCGGAGCGGGTGTTGGGGATGGCCGGTGTGCTAGATTCGGCGCGATTTCAAACCTTTATTGCCATGGAACTAGGGGTATCCATTGCCGATGTTACCGCCATGGTCTTGGGGAGTCACGGCGATGCCATGCTGCCCTTACCCCGCTATTGCACGGTCAACGGCATTGCCATTACTGACCTCCTCTCCAACGATCGCATTGAGCAACTGGTTAAACGGACTCAACAGGGCGGCGCGGAAATTGTAGCCTTAATGAAAACTGGCAGCGCATTTTATGCCCCCTCGTCTTCCGCCTGTTTAATGGTGGAGTCAATCCTAACCGATCGTCACCGCTTACTTCCTACCAGTTGTTACCTTCAGGGCGAGTATGGCTTAACGGATGTGTATTTGGGGGTGCCGGCCCAGTTAGGGCGATCGGGTCTGGAAAAAATTATGGAACTCAATTTAACCCCCACCGAGCAAGAGCAACTTCAGCGATCGGCTTTGGAAATGAAGTCCCAAATTGAAATTGTCCAGAAGGGAAGTTAGGGAGTTTTGAATTATGAATTATGAATTATGAATTTGCTAATTCCCTAGTTCCTTCGATCGTTGGGCTGCGGCTTGGACTGCATCCATGACGGCGGCACGAAAGCCTCGATTTTCTAAGGCTTTGACCCCTGCGATCGTGGTTCCCCCTGGACTGCATACCTGATCTTTTAAAACCGCTGGATGACGCTGGGTGATATGGAGAAGTTCAGCGGTTCCCCGTACCGTTTGCAAGGCTAGTTGTTGGGCAATAGTGCGGGGTAACCCAGCCGCCACCCCCCCATCCGCCAGGGCTTCCACCAACAAAGCCACATAGGCTGGCCCGGAGCCAGAAAGTCCCGTTACTGCGTCCATCAACGATTCCGGCACCACCACCACATCCCCGATCGCCCCAAAGAGGCGCTGAGCCGTTGCCATCTGCTCCGGTGTCACCATGGCCCCGGCCGCCAGAGCCGTAATTCCAGCCCCCACCGTGGCCGGGGTATTGGGCATGGCCCGGAGAATCGCTCGGCGGGGTAAACCTGAATCGAGCTTACTGAGGGGAACTCCCGCCAAAATGGACAGCACCAATTGGCCTTCCGGGTGGACGATCGAGTGGAGTTCTTCCGCAATCACCGCAAACACCTGGGGCTTAATCGCTAAAAGCAACACCTCACTTTGTGCCACTTCCCCATTGTCTTGGGTGGTGGTTACCCCATAGGTTTGGGTCAGGAACCCCCGCCGCTCGGCCACCGGATCGCTGATCAGAATTTCTGGAGGGGCATATTTCTGTTGCTCAAGCAGCCGCGAGACGATCGCCTCCGCCATTACACCGCCCCCAATCACCCCAAGTTTTGCCATAGTGTCTACCTTACCTGTTTACCCTACCTGTTATGCCTTCCCAGAACCCGGAGCGCTGTCGTTCATATTGCCCTTTCTATTTTGCCCCAGGGGCTTTGTTTGTGGCTCAAAGGAACTGAGGGGTTAAAACTGCAAACCTTCCCTCTGCTCTTACTTTTCTTCGCCACCCCAACAGACACCCCTACCTCATTGCCCCCTGTACCCTTGGGCTACAGGCTACCAACGTAAGGCGGAATAAAAATGGACTGGTAAATCAGCTGAAACCCTTGCAGGCTGGGATCGGCTCTGTGTAGGAGTTTTCGCCTTAAGTTGATACCCATTTTGGGCTCAGTGATCATTAGTTTAGTGGTCAATATTTTACGCAATACCATTCTCACCATTTTTCATGGCACAGGTCAAGACGCTCTTTTTCACTGGTTCCATGAAGGTTGGGGCAGCGAACTCTATTGGGTCGCCTTGATTGGTTTACTCTTTGTCTTTTTCAAAGTCATCGATCGGTTTTGGCCGGTTGAAGCGTAAGCAGAGAAAACCCTATTTTGGAAAACTTGTCATATCCTTAACACTCCTGTTGTAGTATTGCCTCGTAATTGCTTTAGCCGTTAGGGAAGGGAACCACCTTGAATAAACGAGGCGGAGTTTATTATGCTGCTCCAGACGATCGGGACAACCTAAGTCGGGGTGTCTATTTGATTGCCCTGCGGGGGACTGCTCCCAAGGATAACGATCGGAACCGCCAACGCTGTCTGGATCAGATTCTGGCTCAACTGGATCAAGGAGCGTTTCCTGAGCAATCCTTTAGTAACGGTCTTGGCGTTAAAGATTTAATTTTTATTCCCCCAGAGAACACCATGAGTCCATCGGAAAATCTTCCCTCTCTCGAAGAACAGGATATTGTCATTGCTGCCAATGAGTTAATTGAGTTAGCCCGCCTTAAGGTAGAGTTAGCCAAAGCATTTCGGGCGGCTCAACAGTATAAGGCGGTGGTTTTGAAAATTGTGGCCCCTGATGGGGGTCATTTAACAGAGGAGGAATGCCAAATTGTTTTAGATAAGGCCTTTGCCAAGACGATTAAAACCCTCGCAGAATCGCGGGTCAAAGTAACCCAGTGCTTAGAAACTGGATCTAGTCGCCAAGGATTAATTCTCAATGAACTAACATTTATGGATGAGGAAATTGCCCAAATTCTCAATCAAGAAGAAGGGGAGAAATAGTTTTGAGTGTTGAGTGTTGAGTTTTGAGTTATAGGTTGAGTGTGGATTTTGAATTTTCTGTCTCAGGCTGTTAGGACTGTTCGGGGATACTTGTCCCATATTCAAAACTTAGAACTTACTTCTCAGTTTCTCATTCCCAAAAACCAGGGATCTTGAAAACTCAAAACTCAAAACTCAAAACTTAAAACTCAAAACTCAAAACTCAAAACCGTCCCCCCTTCCTATGCAAACTCCCTTTAGATGGACTGAACCCAACGATCGGGTGTGGACGATCGTGCTGTTTGGGGCGGCGCTGCTACTCTATACGATCGATTTGGGGGGGGTGGCGCTGCGGGATTGGGATGAGGGGACGGTGGCTCAGGTGGCGCGGGAAATGGCGGGGTCGGGGCATTGGCAGGGCTGGCTTTTTCCCCGGTTGTGGGGATTGCCCTATTGGAATAAGCCGCCGTTGATCCATGGTTTGATTGCTCTGCTGTACCAAGGGTTTGGGGTGCAGGAGTGGTCTACCCGTTTACCCGGTGCGGTGCTGAGTGCGGCGGCGGTGCCTCTGCTCTATGGGGTGGGGCGCGAAATCTTTCCCCTACGGCTGCGGGCGATCGTGGCTAGTGTGGTCTATCTGGCTTGGCTGCCGGTGGTGCGTCATGGTCGCCTGGCCATGTTGGATGGGGCGGTGGTTTTTTTCTGTTTAGTGTTCCTCCTGGGTCTGCTCCGATCGCGGCGGGATCTGCGCTGGTGTGGGGTGATGGGGCTGGGGTTGGCGGGTATGGGGCTGACAAAGGGGTTGCTGGCCCTGCTGTTGCTGGGGATTTTCCTGGTATTTGTTGCCTGGGATACCCCTCGCCTCTTCCGATCGCCCCTCTGGTGGCTGGGATTAGGGCTAGGGTTAGGGCCGATCGTTGCTTGGTATGCCCTGCAAGGACTGCACTGGGGTTGGTCTGCCCTGGGGGTGGGTCTGGGGGCGCAGGGGGTCGATCGAGTCTGGACAACGGTGGAGCGCAACGGCGGCCCGCCCTGGTATTACCTGGGGGAATTACTGAAATACGCTTGGCCCTGGCTGCTGTTTTTACCTTGGGGCCTCCGTCAACTCTGGCACGATCGGGATTTGAGTGGGGCGAAATTGCTGGGGCTCTGGGGCGGCGGCTATCTGGTCACCATTTCCCTGATGGGCACTAAACTACCCTGGTATATTTTCCCGATCTATCCCGCCCTAGCGCTAATCCTGGCGGGGCCGCTGTCAGAAGCTTGGGTTGGGGCTGGGGGCTGGGGGGGCTACGTCTACACCCCCCGATCGTTCCCTCGAATCTGGAGTGCGGGTCTGCTGATGCTCACCCCGATCGCCTTGGGGGGAGTCTATTACTTTAGTCCCTGGGGGGTTGACCCATCTGCTACAGGACTGTTTAGCCTATTGATTGCAGCGGCGGGGTTGGGGGTGGCGGGCATCCTCTGTAGTCGGCGGAATCCGTTGTGGATTGCGGTGTTAGGGTGGGGCTGGTATCTCACCTTGCTGGTGTTTATGACCTCCCCCCATTGGCTCTGGGAACTCGCGGAAGACTATCCCGTAAAACCCGTCGCCGCGATCGTTCAAGCCTTTGTCCCCCCCGAAGCGATCGTCTATACCAACCATCCCCATCACCGCCCTTCCTTAGACTTTTACAGTCAACATCCGGTGCAGCCCCTAACCGCCGAGGAGATTTTAGCCAATACCCAAGCCCAAACCCATACCCAGGAAGAGACTGCCTACTACCTCATTACCCCCGACCTGGCCGATCGCCTTGTAGCAGAAGGGTATGAGTCGATCGCTACCGCTGAGGGGTGGGTCTTAGTCACAGAATAAACCTCCAAGGGGCGAAGGCTGAACCTCCAAGGGGCGAAGGCTGAACCTCCAAGGGTTGAAGGCTGAACCTCAAGGGTTGAAGGCTGAACCTCAAGGGTTGAAGG
>DALYGI010000298.1:0-5578 GCA_031971595.1 Prochlorotrichaceae cyanobacterium CTOTU29312 | reverse complement strand
GGCTGAGTCGGGATGGTAGCTCCTGTACCTTTTTTGACTTTCGAGGTAAGGGAAGCTCCTGAACCTGCCCTACCAACCACTCAAACAACACGCTGCTCTTTTGACTCGATAGCCGCACCTCAAATGTTTACTTCTGCTAATGCTTCTCCTGCCGCTGTCTATCTTCATATCCCCTTTTGTCACCGTCGCTGTTTCTATTGCGATTTTCCCATTAAGGTCATTGGCGATCGTCGGGATGGGAGTAATTTTCCCCTGGTCGATCGTTATTTGGAGGTTCTAATCGCAGAAATTGAAGCTACTCCCCCTGGGGATAGACTTCTGGAAACTCTCTTTTTTGGGGGGGGAACTCCTTCTTTGCTGACTGTCTCCCAACTGCAAACCCTGCTTCAGGTGCTTCATCGACAGTTTAACTGGATCTCCGATCCCGAAATTTCTATTGAGATTGACCCTGGAACCTTCGATCGTTCTAAATTAGAGGGCTACCGGGATCTGGGGGTAAATCGCTTTAGCCTGGGGGTACAAGCCTTTCAAAATTCCCTCCTGCACGGAGCCGGACGATCCCACACTCTGGCTGATGTCTACACCGCCCTTGACCACTTTCACCAAGCCCAAATCCCTAACTGGAGCTTGGATCTAATCTCTGGGTTGCCCCTTCAGTCTATTGAGGATTGGGATGGGAGCCTTCAGGAAGCGATCGGTGCCCGGCCCACCCATCTCTCTCTCTATGATTTGGTTTTGGAGCCTCAGACTGTCTTTGGTAAACGTTACCCCGACGGCCAGAACAGCCAGGCTGCCCCCCTACCGCCGGAAGAACTCAGCGCTGAATTTTATCGCCTCAGTCACGATCGTTTAACCCATGCGGGGTATGAGCATTACGAAATTTCTAACTACGCCCAACCCCGCCATCAGTGTCGCCACAATCGCACCTACTGGACAAATCAACCCTATTACGGCTTTGGGATGGGGGCAACCAGTTACCTGAGGGGGCAGCGGGTCGCCCGACCTCGGACTTTAGAAGCCTATGAAACTTGGGTGCAGCACTATTGCCAAGGGGGGCCAGACTTTTGGAGCCAGTACGAAACCGACACCCCCACCGATCGTTTTTTAGACACCCTCATGTTAGGGCTGCGGCTTCAGGAAGGGGTAGATCTCAACGGGATCGCCCCCCTCTGTCCCCAACACATTGACCCCCTGCTCAAAGCCCTAACGCCCTACCGACAGCGGAACTGGGTTCGCTATCATTATCCCCCGGAGCAACCCTACCCCCACCTTCAGCTAGTCCCACCGGAGGGCTTTTTATTTTCTAACCAGGTACTGTCCACGATTTTTAGTCATTTTTAGTGGCTTTGAGAATTTTTAGATTTTAGGGTTGCGAAAACCGATCTTCTTCTGTATATTTGTAAATGCCTGATCCTCAGTAGCTCAGCGGTAGAGCGATCGACTGTTAATCGATTGGTCGCAGGTTCGAATCCTGCCTGGGGAGTTTCAATGATATAAGCCCATAAGCCCGATCTACGGTTTAACTGTGGGGGCAATGCCCGTACCGTTAGGGTTCAAAATGAAAATCGACGGGCGGATAGGGAGCGGACGATCGCTATGATCTCGCTGTGATCTCGCCATGATCAAGGGATAAAAAGAGTTTTTTGTCCTATTGTTAATTTACCTGCTCATCTGCCTTATTGCTCAACGTTGCCCATGGATCTCCTCCGATCGCTTCCCCTTGGACTCTACCTGGAACATCCCATCACCTGGATGCATCGCCTAGATCCGAGGGTGAAGATGGCTTGGCTCATGGGCTTCTTGCTCACGCCGATTTTGGCTAATCCGGCCTGGCGGGTGGGGATGGTGGTGCTGCTCATAGGGCTGACCCTGGGGGCACAGATTCCCTGGCGGGTCTGGAAACAGCAAATGGGCTGGTTGCTCATTTTAGGAAGTTTGGTGTTTGTGCTCACGGCCATTGCCCCGGATGGTTTACCGGATGATCCCCAACCTCGTCGCCCTAGTATCAGTTTGGCGGATCTGCCCCCCCTCACGGAGGAAACTCCGGTCGCAACCCCTTCCCCCAGTTCCCTGCCCCCCGCCACGCCTTACCGCTACGTCATTTTAAATACGCGGGTTCTGAATGCCTTTCCCCTGCTCCTCACCCGCCGCTCCATCGATTTGGGGATGCGGATTAGCACCCTCATTTTTACCCTGATTTATAGTACAACCCTGTTTTTGCTCACCACTTCCCCCGAAGAAATTACCGCTGGCTTGGAGGATATGCTCAGCCCCTTGCGCCGTCTGGGGTTGCCCATTACCGAAATTACCCTCACCCTCACCCTGTCGTTGCGCTTTATTCCCTTGGTTTTGGAAGAGGTGCAAAACCTGGTGCGATCGGTCTGGACGAGGGCTATTAACTGGAAAAAATTAGGGCTACGCCAAGGGGCTCAGGTGTGGCTGCGGGTGGCGGAGCGCTTGCTTTTAAACCTCCTGCTGCGGGCCGAACAAATTGCCGGAGCGATCGAAGTGCGGGGCTTTACTTCCCCCGATCGCCATCGGGTTCCCTGGCATGATCTGCGCTTACAACCCAGGGATTTCCTGGCCTTATTTGGGCTAGCCTTACTCTTTGGGGGGCGGTGGCTCTGGGGATAGGGTGATTCAAGAACCTGACCCGATCGCGTTAGGATAGAGCCGCAGCTTCAATGCCGGATTGAGTGCCGGATTCTCACAACCAATGGCAGGATACCTTTTAATTATTTCTGTGCTCCTGTTGGGCGGGGTGATTGCTACCGTTGGCGATCGATTGGGCTATAAGGTGGGGAAAGCCCGCTTAAGTTGGTTTAATCTGCGGCCCAGAGATACGGCGGTGTTAATCACGATTCTCACGGGGGGGCTAATTTCTGCGACCACCCTAGGTATCCTCTTTGCGGCCAGTGATTCCCTCCGCACGGGGGTTTTTGAACTGGAAAAAATTCAACAAAAACTAGCGGATGCCCGATCGGATCTGGAGGCGGCGGAACAGGAGAAACAAGAGATTCAACAACAGGCGGAGGAGGAACGGGAGCGAGCCCGGCGGGATCGGGAGGCGGCCCAAAATCGCTTGAATGCCATTAACCGATCCTTAAAAGCGGCCCAGGCCACCCAGGAAGAAACCTCGGCGGAGTTGGAGACGGCGGTGGATAAGGCCGATCGCCTCCGATCGGAATTGGAGCGGTTAGAGCAGGAACGTCAGGAGTTGGTGCAGCAGCGGGATGAGGTACGCCAGCAAATTGCCGCCAGGGATCGGGAAGTGCAGCAACAGGAAACGGTGATTGCGGAAGGTCGGGCCCGTCTAGGGGATCTGGAAGCTCAACAACGGTTTTTAGACTCAGCGATCGTGGATTTGGAGCAGGATTTATTATTGCTGCGGGAACGGCGGGTGGTGCTGGCCCGGGGGGAAGTGTTGGCGGGGCAACTGTTACAGGTGAGTAGTCCCCAGGAGGCACAGGGGTTAGTGGATTTACTGCTGCGGCAGGCGAATCAAGTGGTGCAGCGCAAAACCCTACCGGGCACCACTGAACCGGATGAGGCGGTTATTCAAATTCCTAAGGGGGAAGTGGAGCGCCTCATTGAAACCCTGCAAGATGGCCAGCCCTATGTGGTGCGGATCCTGTCCGCAGGCAACTACATCACGGGAGAGCGCTCGGTGCTGGTCTTTACGGATGTGTCTCTCAACCGCGTGGTGTTCCCCCAGGGGCAGGTGATTGCCAGCACTACCGTGGATCCCACCACCATGAGTACGGGTGATCTGCGGGATCGGCTGAACCTGCTGCTGTCTGCCGCCCAATTTCGGGCCCGTCAAGCGGGTATTGTCAATGAAAATATTGAAGTTCCCATTGAAAATTTGGTAGATTTTGTAACCGGGGTAACCGCCTACGATCGTCCTTTAATTATTCAAGCGATCACCTCGGAACCGGCCTATACCGCGGGCCCCCTACGCTTAAGTTTTCTGGCCCTAGACCCTGAGCAAAATGATCAAATTATCTTCCGCAGTAACCCCACCCCTTTACCTGGGCTTTGATCCGGGCAAAGATAAATGTGGATTAGCCCTGGTAGATAGCCAGAAAAACATTCATTGGCACGGGGTTATTCTCACCCCCCAGGTCAGCCAAACCCTAACCGAAATTGCGGAAACGATCGGGGTGGATTGTGTCATTTTAGGGGATCAAACCCAGTCTAAATATTGGCAAAAGGTGTTACAAACCCTCCTGCCTACTCTCAAAATTGTGACCATTGATGAGCGCTACTCTTCCCTAGAAGCCCGATCGCGCTATTGGCAACTTTATCCTCCTTCCCTTTGGCAACGGCTCATTCCCCAAGGTCTACGGCAGCCCCCCCGCCCCGTGGATGATATTGTGGCGATCGTTTTGGTGGAGCGATTTTTGGCTAGGATGCCATAAAGGTCTGGAGTTCTGTTTTTACCCGTTGATACTCCTCCTGTAAAGCTTGAATAGCCTGCTGTTGTTGCAGGGGATTGTAGGTTAACCATTCATTTTCAAACTGTTCACACAATTGCCCCAAGGTCAGGGCAAACATGGAATGTGAACTCGATTTAAGGGTGTGAATAATACGTTGCATAATCTCTTGGTTTTCCACACTGGGGGTTTGGCCATACTCTCCTAATTGGGTTAAATATTGATCACTATCGTGCAAATAAGCTTCGATCAAATCCCTTAGAAAATTCCAATCATCCCCCGCCAAATCTCGGATAAATGCTTGTAACCCAAAAATATCAATCGCGGGTTTAATCACCGGGGTCTGCTGAGGCTGGCTAGCACACCGCTGGGTCGCCGTTTCTTGCAACACCTCAATTAACTCAGGAATGCGAATGGGCTTGGTCAGAAAGCCATTCATCCCCGCCTCTTCACAGGCCGCGTCCACGCTAGATAGGGCATGGGCCGTTAAGGCCACAATCCGAGGCCGCTGAGCCGGGGTATAGCGGTCGCAGATCTGGCGGGTAGTTTCTAATCCACCCAATTCCGGCATATCCAAATCCATCAAAATTAAGTCATATTCCCCCTGCTCTAGGGCTTGTAAAACCTGATGGCCATTGTGAACCATGGTGACCGTATATCCCAAGCGGTACAAAATTTGCTGAATCACCTTTTGATTAATGAGATTATCCTCCGCTAAAAGAAGGCGCAGGGGATACTTTTGCCCCAAGGTTCGATCGTAGGTGGAGGGGGCGGGGGTAATGGTTACTAAGGCATTCGATCGACAGGCTAGCAGTAAGGCATTTTTTAAGGCTTTGGATTTAATGGGCTTACAAAGTCGGCCCACAAAGTCAATTTGATTCGTCCACAGATTCTTGAGTTCAGCGGAATTTTCCTGCTCTAGACTGTGGAGTAAAATAATAGGCAAATGATTGTAGTGGGGTAACCCATGCATTTGCCGAGCCAGGTTAAAACTCTCATATTTTTCCAACTCCCAATCTAATAACACCACATCAATGGTATCGCCCCGCCGCAGATGATTGATCCCCTCCGTCCAGGAAGAAACCCGATAGGGAACCATGCCCCACTGCTCCAATTGACGGGATAGGAAATGCTGAATCGTA
>DALYGI010000297.1:0-5592 GCA_031971595.1 Prochlorotrichaceae cyanobacterium CTOTU29312 | reverse complement strand
TTTCAATCATGATTCAATCTCCCAGTATTTTTGATTGAGTAAGGTTTCCACATCCATCCCATAGGGAAAACGATCGGGAAAGGTGACCTGAGGATAATCTTCCCGGACTGTTTTTAGGGCACTGTTCCAAGCTTGCTCTAATCGTTCTGACCAAATATTTTTTAAGCTGGGTGAATCCTCTATGAGTAATTCAAGTTCTAAGCGTTGATGACGAATCGTATCTTCCCAGCCTCGATAATTTTCCGGTAGTTTCACATAGATTCGTTTGAGCAAATGCTCTAGTAAGCGAATTAAACGACTAGAAAGCTCCTTCCGGTTCGATCGCCCCAAGGCTTCCACCTCCTCAATTAGGTTTTCTAAATCTACGTTTTCAAAATCCCGCGCTTTAAGTCTTGCGGCGGTATGCTCAGACCACAACAAAAAATCCTGTTCGTAGAGGGATGGTTTTTGTAATTCTGTGACCATTGTAATGACCTCGGTTTTAATCTCTAGGATAATTTTATCAAAGTGAATAGTCTGGCTAAACGGTATGCTTCTCTAGCCATTCGATCCCCCGATTCCAAGCCCACCACCGATCGGGATCGCCCCAGAGGGTTTGACAAGCCCCGCTACTCCAGTATCCTACGTGCCCCCCCTGTTCGGTTAACCAGAGATCCACGCCCCCCGCTCCCTCGGATTCCTTAGATCGATCGCCAATGCTTTTCAGCAGGGGTACGAGGCTAGGATCAAAGAGGGGATCATCCGCTGCATACAGAATCCAAGTGGGTTTGTGTAAGTCTCCTAGCCAGGGTAAGGGGGAACTGGCGCGGTAATACTCTTCCACGGTGGCAAAGCCCAGGGGAGCAATGACCAAAGCTTCATCAAACCCCCAAATACTGGTGGCCCGCTCCACCGCAGCAGGGTCAAACCGATCGGGATAATGGCTCTGAATTTCCGTGGCTAACTCCCGCAGGCCCCGCGTAATCGATCGTTCTATGTATCGCCCCCAGCCGGAACTGACCAGGTAGGTTAAGGATCGTTCCGCATCTAAATTAGGGCACACCACCAACCCCCCTCCGATCGTCTCTGGCCCTAACCCCAAACGATCGAGTCGTTCTAAATCCTGGGCATACTTCACCCCCCACAGGGCCAACTGTCCGCCGAGGGAATAGCCAAAAAACCAAAAGGGCGGAGGACACCCCAGGGCCAGGGCTTGGGCCGCCACATGGAGAAAATCCAAGCCTTCGTATAAACCATCGGAAGTCAGAGAAGGGGAATATTTCGCCGTTTCCCCGTGAGCCCGCCAATCCAGCAGCACCACCCCATACCCTGCCTCTAGGGCCTTCTGGGCAAACACCTGTAAATTCCCCTGATCCCGTAAACACCCCGTAATGCCATAGGTGCCAATCACCGTCCCCTTGCCCGATTTAGCACCCGGTTTGGGACTCTTCGGGATGTGATAGAGCCCATGGAGGGGAACCTGTTCCGCCCCCGTAAACCGGTGCTCCTGGAAAGTCGCCAAGAAGTGAGGATGGCGCTTTAGCCACGCCGATTGATAGCCCCAAGCCACCGCAGCGGTGAGCATTAGCCCATTTTGGAAGAGGAGGGGAGGAGAATAGACTTTCATTAATAGGTAAAAACCTCTATAATTAACCCTGTAATGTTCCTTAAAGATTCTCAAGGAATTGCAACTAACTGCAAAAATTTGCAATTATTGGCAACTCCCCTTAACTTTAAGAAAATCTAAGCCTAAAAATCTACGTTTAGTTGATCTAAGTCTAGTTTCTAGGCTGGGCGGTCTCCTTCCGCCTGTTCTCGCTCTGCCTCTTCTCACCGAAGGAACGTCCGGATCTTTCACTCGGTTCTTGAATCTAATGAAGCCACGCATCCTAATCATCGATGATGACCCAGCGATCGTTGAGCTAGTCGCCGTCAACCTAGAGATGGCAGGCTACGATGTCAGTTGTGCAGAAGATGGGGTCAAAGCTCAAGCCCTTGCTGTGCAGTTACTTCCAGATCTAATCATGCTAGATCTGATGCTTCCTCGTGTGGATGGCTTTACTGTATGTCAGCGCATTCGCCGGGATGAACGCACCGCCGATATTCCTATTTTGATGCTGACGGCGCTGGGACAAACCCAGGACAAAGTGGATGGCTTTAATGCGGGTGCAGATGACTATCTCACCAAACCCTTTGAACTGGAAGAAATGCTGGCGCGGGTTCGGGCCTTGCTCCGACGTACCGATCGCATTCCCCAAGCGGCCAAACACACGGAAATCTTGAATTATGGCCCTATGACCTTAATTCCTGAGCGCTTTGAAGCTATCTGGTTTGGCAAAACGGTCAAGCTGACCCATCTGGAATTTGAACTGCTGCACTGTTTACTGCAACGCCACGGTCAAACCGTCCCGCCGGGACAAATTCTAACGGAGGTGTGGGGGTATGACCCTGATGATGATATTGAAACCATTCGGGTTCATGTTCGCCACCTCCGCACCAAGTTAGAGCCGGATCCTCGCCATCCTCAGTACATTAAAACTGTCTATGGGGCTGGCTATTGTTTGGAACTGCCCGGTTCAACAGAAGCGGAAGAGTCTCCTTCTCTGGCTTCCCAGTCTAATCACTAGCACTGATCACTAGGCGCGTCTAATGACCAAGGCGATCGTTTTTGTGGGGGGTATGGCCAAGCTGTACTCCCCATAATTATTGAGGGTTGAGGCTTTTTAAGCTGGTGGCGTAGCCTTGGAAACCACCTCAGGATCGGGTTGTAATCGGGCATTATCCGTAAAACACACCCCATCTAAATCGGAAAAGGACAGTAAATATTGATACAACATATAGCGCCCATTGGCCTGACCACTAAAACTGCGCTGGTTCACATTAGCTAATGCCTGTTGATCCAAAACCTCGTAGCCACTGCTGCGGATCAGACGGGACTCAATTAAATATCCCTGGGCATCCACCAAAGCAACGATCGCAATACCGCTGGCATTCCGGGGACAAACCGGATCGGGGAAGGCAAGTTTAACTTGGATCCCAGCTTCCGGTTGTAGATCCCCTTGCCCTGTGGCGGAGCGCATTTCTACTAACAGATCCGTTAAGAGTGCCTGAGCTTCTTCAACGCTGGTTCCGGCGGGATTATAGGCATACCGATCGCGGTATTGCTCTTGCAGGGCTTGAATTTCGCTAACGGCGGAGGGCAGTAACGTTTCACTGGGATCGGGGGCCGGTTGGGCCGAAGAGGATGATGGGGATGAGGGCTGTAGGGCGATCGTAGTCTGATCCTGGGGAATTTCAATAATGCTGTTTTGGGGATCGGGGGTTACATTTCTGGGATCCACAGCGGTTTGGGGAGCTTGGGGAGCCTGGGTGGTGGGTGCCGGAGGTTTGTTCCCGGACGCGGGAGCCTCCTGAGACAGACTGGGGGGAGCCGGTAGGGGCGCACTGGAACCGGGCACGATCACGGGGTTGGGCAAAATGGGAACACTACTACCGCTAAACCAGCCTCCTCCGGGTGGGGGTGGCGGCAAGGTATTGAGGAAGGTATCTAGGTAGGGCGCACCAAAATTAGAACTATAAAATTCTTGCTGGGAATTAGGATTCAGGCCAGGACTCGGCAATGGCCCCACTTGTCCAGGGAGGCCGGGAAGTGTCTGGCCAGGGAGCGGCGGAAAAAGGGCAAAGGATTGGTTGGAATTATTCCCGGAATTATTCGTAGGTAACTGTTGTTGCACCACACCGGGCAACCGTCCTATATCATCCGCAGATAGCTCTACCACATCTATACTGGCCGGGGTTGTGCTGCTAGGGGCTTCACGAGTGGCAGCCTGCAAGCCCGAAAAGACCAAAAGGTGAATGCCGAGGGAAGCGAAAACGGCAAAAACGCTAGGTTGGTTGAATTGACTGGACAGTGCGTTACTCATAACGATCGGGGTGTCCCCTAGAAACAAACACTAAACGATGATAAACCAGGAAGACTGGGGAACGGGGGAGACTAGAGCAAATTGCCTCAGAGCAAAACAGAATTTATGCTTAGAAGAGGCCGCCTTGGAGCAGTCTAGCCTACCCACACTGGTTTGTCTTTTATGCACGTTCTGTATTTTGCTGGTTTTCAACGGTTCCACTCTATTCTAAGTCCTCTGTTTCAATTCTTCAGGGCTCAAGTCTTCAGGATTCAAGTTTTAGGGACGGTATGCGCGGCCCCTTTGCTCCTGACGATCGCTTTATGGACGATCGCTTTGTTCACGATCGCGGCCCCAGTGCGGGCTGTCCCCCTCGTTCCGCCAGGAATCCCCGCCGCGATTCCCGGTTTAAGCCAATGGTTTACAGGCTCTGCCCCGAACCTGGGTCTGGAGGAAGATCACCTGGCCCCCTGTCCCGCCACCCCGAACTGTATCCTCAGTCAAGACAGTGACGCAGCCCATAGTATTGCCCCCCTCACCTACAGCGGCGATCGTTCCCGTGCCTATGAAAACCTCTTAAAAGTGCTATCCGTCGTACCTCGCACCCGCATTATCACCCAAACCGACAATTATATTCGCGTTGAATTTGAGAGCCGGTTATTAGGGTTTGTGGATGACGGTGAATTTTACTTTCCCGCTGAAGACGGCATCATTCAAGTACGATCGGCCTCCCGCCTAGGGGAATCGGATCTGGGAGTGAACCGGACTCGGATGGAGCAAATTCGCCTAGCGCTTCAGGACTTGGGGAGTAGGGAATAGGGGTTAGGGAATAGGGAGTAGGGAGTAGGGAATAGGGAATAGGGAATAGGGGTTAGGGAATAGGGAGTAGGGAATAGTTTTGAATTTTGAGTTTTGAGGAAATAGCTTTAACTTTGGTGCTAATTCCTTTCGTCCCAAGGATTACCCGTAGAAATTGCGTAGGGAATTTGTCGATAGGAAATAACTTAAACCTGTCCCCTGTCCCCTGTCCCCTGTTCCCTATTCCCTAACTCAAAACTCAAAACTCAAAACTCAAAACTCCTTAATATCGCGCCAAAGTGGGATCTACCGTACAAGCGTAGGCATCAATGCCGCCGGAGAGATTTTTGACTTGGGTAAAGCCTTGACCGATGAGCCACTGACACATTTGGGCCGATCGAATTCCGTGGTGACACAGTACGATCGTTTCGATGTGGGGATCGAGTTGGTTTATAAGTAAGGGTGCCCAGTCGGGATATTCGCTGAGGGGAAAGAGTTGAAAATTGGGTAAAGAAACGATCGCTGCTTCTTCTGGTTCTCTTACGTCAATGAGTTGAATGGGTTCGGGACTTTGAAGGCGAATGGCTAATTCCTGAGGGGAAAGGTTGGGAAGGGGGGAGAAGCTAAACATGGTGGAAATTAGGAATTAAGAATTAGGAATTAAGAATTAAGAATTAAGAAGTAGAAAACCAGGGATCAAAACGATCGCTTTTTATTCCTAACCCCTAGAGAAGAAGATATGCTTTATATCGAGACTAGAGGGTATTTATAGGGATTCATGCTTACAATATTCCAGTCTAACAGGATCAATCAATCATTCATTAGAGTTCTCTTAAGAACTGTCACATAAGCTTAGGGTAGAGCATAAGTGAGGTCAAATCGACGAAACCCTAGCATAGAGCTTGTTCTAGAC